>CAZVSZ010000043.1:0-10211 GCA_964630095.1 uncultured Thermoplasmata archaeon
CCTTTTCAATTTCGCTTGAGATTGAAGATGCTGAGGCAATCATTCCTGAGAACATGAATGTGATTCCTATTGCTGCTGTTTCATACCAGAGACGAACTTCCCTTGTATTACTCTCTCCAGAATATGTTTCTTCTGTAATATTTATGGGATTTGCAATGCCCTGAAGCCATCTTTCCACATGTGTTTTATTTTCCTCGCTGATGTTTCCATACTTTTCAAAATAATACATAGTTATATTGATTCTGATTTCTCTCATTCTGTTCTCAAATTGAAGTATGTATTGTCCAACAGCACTACTCACAAGTTGATATTCTTGAGCATCTCTTTTGTCAAAAATAACATTCATGTTTGCCAAACCAGGAGATGTTCCATTTTCTGTGAAATTGGAATCAAATGAGATCACCGCTTTCACATATCCCTTTTTAAGGCTTTTCAATGCGATATTTTCATCATTATAATTATAAATATTAAATAATTTTTTATTTTCAACTGTTATATTTGCCATATTTTCAACGAATATTTGAGAAAGTGTAGAATTGGTTTTTTCTTTTACTATACCAATTGGGATTTGAGAGGGCGTAGATTCCTGCCCAAATACTGCAGCAAAGAGAAGCCCGAATATTATCGGGAATAGAAATGTCCAGAATACCGCCGATTTTGAAGAAAAGAATTCTTTTATTCCCTTCCAGAAAAATGCATAAATTCCAATCATTCTCCCAGCCCCCTTCCCGTGAATTTTAAGAATACATCTTCCAGTGTTGGTTCTCTTATAATCACCTCTTTTATCTCCCCCACTTTCTCTAAAACTTGTATTACTCTTAAAATATCACCCCCTGGATTATTTGTGTAAAACACCAGTGATGAATCCTCACGGATAAAATTCTCCGGTAAATTTTTGAAATTACCTTTTACTTCAATTGCACTGTTTATCCCGCTTTTTTTCTTCAGATCTTCCACGGTGCCAGTATCTATTATTCTCCCTTCATTTATTATTGCAATTCTATCGCATAGATTCTCTGCCTCCTCCATATAATGTGTTGATAGAAGAATTCCCTTATTCCGAGATTTCAGTTTTTCTATTATGCTCCAGACTTCGTGGCGGGTTTCAACATCCAGCCCCACCGTTGGTTCATCAAAAATCAGAATGTCTGGATTTCCAAGGAGGGATATTGCTATGCTTAACCGTTTTCTGAACCCACCCGATAGGTGCTTCACTTTTTTATTTGGAATGCTGAATTCTTTCATTAATTCTTTAACTCTTTCCTTTTTCACTTTTTGGAGTTGTGCATAGAATTTTAAATTATCATACGAATTCAAATTTTTGTAAATCATCTCATCCTGTGGGCAATACCCAATTGAATATCTTCTCTTCTCAATGCTTTTCCCGTTCAGCAAAATTCTTCCTTTATGGGATATGCCCTCTGCTATTATTCTTATAAGAGTAGTTTTTCCAGCTCCATTTGGACCCAGCAACCCGAATATTTCACCTTTTTTAATTGAAAAAGACACATTATCAAGAACTTTCCTCTCTCCATAGTATTTTGTTATGCCTTCTGCTTTAATTAATACTTCCATAGAACTCCCATATACATGGATGTATATAAATATAGAATAAATTCTGAATTTCAGAATTATTTAAATGTGGTTTGTTTCTCTTTTTCTTAGCACATAAACAAGAATTAAAATCAAAATTATTGCTATTGCTGTAATAGACAATATAAGTGAATAATACATATTATTTGGTGTTGTAAATGTCTGCTTCTCACTGATTTTTTTTCTGGGTGTAGCACTCACCACATTGCTTTTATCACTTTCCCCTGCGGAATTAACAGCAGTAACATAATATGAATAGGTAATACCATTTTTGACATTTGAATCATTATAGTAAAGTTGTCCATGCGGCACTGTGCTAATCAAGGAACCATTTCTGTAAACTCTATATTCTATAATTGAAGAGCCACCATCATCTGCTGGCTTTTTCCATGTGAGATTTACATATTTATTTCCTGAATATGATGATAAATTCTGAGGGGGCAAAGGAACCCTTATTTTTAGTTTGGGAGTTGCAGTAATTTCATTACTTTTATCACTCTCACCAACAGAATTCATGGCTGTTACATAATAAAAATAAGTTTTGCCGTTGATAACAGATGTATCATTGTAGAATGTACTGTGGGGCGCGGCAATCACTATTTCATTACCTGAAGATAGCCCTCTGTAAACTCTATATTCTATAATTGAAGAGCCACCATCATCTGCTGGCTTTTTCCATGTAAGATTTACATAGCCATCCCCTGAAACAGCAGATAGGTTGATGGGAGAAGATGGGAAACTCATAGGCATGGCATTCACCACATTGCTTTTATCACTTTCCCCTGCGGAATTAACAGCAGTAACATAATATGAATAGGTAATACCATTTTTGACATTTGAATCATTATAGTAAAGTTGTCCATGCGGCACTGTGCTAATCAAGGAACCATTTCTGTAAACTCTATATTCTATAATTGAAGAGCCACCATCATCTGCTGGCTTTTTCCATGTGAGATTTACATATTTATTTCCTGAATATGATGATAAATTCTGAGGGGGCGAAGGAACATTGCTAATTTTAATAATCTGTATTGCGATATTATTGTTTTCATTTATCTCCTTTATGGAGTTATTATAATCAATATAAACAATTATTTTATGCTCTCCTAAAAAACCAGTGGTATTCCAGTTAATTCCCTTTGTTATAATTTTACCCTCTGAAATATTCCCATAATTAATTGTGCCTATTAAATGGGATGAATCTACATGGTCACAGTAAAAGGAAACATTAACATTCTCCGCACTGTCATTACCTATATTATGAAGAGTCGCATTTATTGCAATCGTATCTCCTTCTATGGGGTTTGAATTGCTGAATGATATATCCCCTGTGCTCAGTGTCAAATCTGGACCAGAAACATAAATTTTGATGTTGGGATAGAGAGAATATAAATCTCCATCGTAACTTCTTGCAAATATGTAATGAATACCTGGATATAAATAAGATGCATTTAATTTTAAGTTCCATTTGGTTGTTCCATCTGCCTGGAGCCAGTCTCCTCTATCAATTTTTACCTCTACTCTTGATATGGAGCCGTCAGAATCGTTTGCAGTTCCACTTATATTAATTATGGAAGTTTTGTTATATGCTGAATTATTAAAGGGGGATAAAATTGTGCAATTCGGCTCACTATTGTTATCATCTGTGCCGTTGTTGTATACTTGCTCTAACATATCATCCCATTCTGTCTCCTTGAATATGTAAAATGAAGAATCAACATGGCTTGAGGAATTTGTCTCTGCCATAACTATTTTTCTCCCATTTGTATCTGTATCATAGGAATTAATCACACTTTTGCTTACATTTTCAAGTAACCTATTCGCCCAGTATTTGATTTTTGAATCATTTACATAATTGAGTAATTGCTTTGCGAAATCCCCGACATCTTTACCGTTACTCCAGTATGAAGAATCCGCCTTGGCTGTATTATTGAATGCACTGGTTATATTATTTTTCTCCTTTCCTGCTTTTTGTCTTATTGCCTGTGCAAGTTCATTGTAAGTTTGCATGAACCAGAAATCCCATTTAGTAGAGTTTATTGCTGCCATTGTTACAATTCCCGTTCTGTTATGCTCGTCATCTACATGAACAACAAAATTGTATGCATACTGCTCAGGTGTTTGAGATGGATTGCCCGTCAGATTTGAAATTAAAGCATTGTAATCCCAGCCATCTCCACCTTCTGTATGCTCCGAGGCCACAATTATATTTACTCCCTGCTTAATTTGATAATCATCCGCTCCAGCATTCATAAGGCAGGCATCATAGCCCCAGATATCTATTGGAAAACCCAAATCATGATGGATTGTTAATGCTGCCGTTCTCAAATCTGCAAGAGTCAAATGGTCATTGTTTGTATCATCCCACATCGCTCCCGAGTAATCTCCTCCATGATCCCATAAATCTACAAAATAATGCTCCGCAGGATAATTCCGCATTGACCACTCTACAAAATCTATGAGTGTGTTTGGATTGCCCATATCCATCTCAGAACTTAGCCATGAGGATGCCGATGAGGATATATCATGCGTTCCATTATTATCTACAAAATATAACTTTGTATCGCCATTACCACTTCTATCATCAAGACAGATTATATTAACCAATCCCCGCGCGGTGGGATTGTATCCTTGTATTGCCTCCTGCAAATCCCCATTATACCCGTATCCATCAAGGGAATTATCCTCATCAAGATAAATCATAAAAGTCCATTTTGCTTTTATATTATAATTTACACCACGAACATTAATATTTTTCATATTCTCATCAAAAATAATGGGGTTTTTTGTAATCATCGCATACGCCCTTAACCCCACTATTCCAGAAAGAAGAAGTATTATGAGTGTTATTATAGATGCACTTTTGGTTATCATCCTTTTCACGCACCTATGGCAAGATGGAAAGAGTAATATAAATAATTTGCCATGAGCCTACATGGATAATTACATTTACTATGTTTATATCATTATGATACTTGCTGCAATCATTGTGGCATGGATATTCTATGATTTCTTTTCAAAAATTGGTAGAAAGGATAGGACAAGAGAAAAAATTAAAAAAATGTTCAACGCATCGGAAAGAGATGAGGATTTGTATTTCAAATTTCGTGGATATGATGTGATTATGACTTTTAAGCCGGATATTAAGGTGAGCATAGTTCATAATAAGAATGTGGAGAATGTGAGTTCTCCAAAGGGGGCAAAATTAACTCCACTCTACCTGAGTTTTAAGGTAAGAAATATCAGAGAAATAGGTGAAAAATTGGATGAATATGTGGATTTCATAGATTCTATTCCCACTCAATAGTGCCCGGCGGTTTGTTGGTTATATCATAAACAACACGATTAACACCCTTAATTTCATTGGTAATCCTTATTGCAATTCTCTCCAACAATTCGTGAGGTGCCTTAAAATAGCCTGCGGTCATACCATCTATGCTATCAACCATTCTTATAGCAATTGTGTAGCCATAGACCCTCTTATCCCCATGAACTCCGACACTTTTCACGGGGAGGAGAACCGCAAAGTACTGCCATGGTCTATTTTCAAAATTATAATAATTTTCAATTTCTTCTTCAACAATACGATTTGCCTCTCTCACAATTTCTATCTTCTCTCTTGTGATTTCTCCAACTATTCTTATTGCGAGCCCTGGTCCTGGAAATGGCTGTCTTTCTTTAACTTCCATGTTAAAATATTCTGCAATTTTTCTCACCTCATCCTTGTAAAGCTCTCTAAGAGGTTCAATTAATTTCAACCTCATCCGCTCTGGCAATCCACCAACATTATGGTGTGATTTAATTCTATCTCTCAATCCACCCCCGCTTTCAATCCAATCTGGTGCTATTGTTCCCTGAACAAGATACTCCGCACCGAATTCTTCTGCCTCCCTTTCAAATACTTTAATAAATTCCCTTCCTATTATTTTTCTTTTCTCCTCCGGATCTTTTATTCCTTCTAACTCCATTATGAAATCATCCGAAGCATCTATAATTTTGTAATTAAATCCAAGTTTTTCAAACAATTTTTTCGCTCTTTCTTTTTCACCTTTTCTCATAAAGCCAGTATCCACAAACACAACAAGAAGGTTCTCTTGTATTGCCAGATTAACAATTTTCGCAGATACTGTGCTGTCAACCCCACCAGAGCAGGCTATTATTGCTCTGCCTTTTACCACTTTTTTTATTTCATCCACTTTTTCCTTCACGAATTTCTCAGGATTGAATAGTTCCACGGACATATTCATCATCTCTAATTACCTTTTCTTTCATCTCCTCCCTGTATTTTTTTATCTTTTCAACCAGTTCTTTATTTTTTATGGATAGAATCTGAATGCACATCAATGCTCCATTTACAACATTGTCCACGCCAACAACTGCAACTGGCACACCTTTTGGCATCTGTATCATTGAGAGCAGAGAATCAAAAGGGACTTTTCCAGAAAGAGGAACGCCTATCACAGGTTTTGTCGTTAGAGATGCTATAAATCCGGGGAGCATGGCTGACAATCCAGCAAACACAAGGAATACATCACAATCAGAGTTTTCCACTATTTTTTTTACTCTCTCCGGGGTTCTGTGGGCAGATGCAACATGCACATCGTAATTTATTCCAAATTCTCCGAATAGGTTAAATGAATCCTTTGCCCTCTCTAAATCGCTCTTGCTTCCCAAAAGAATGCAAACGCTCATAAAAATGGATGGAGAAGAAATATAAAAAAATTTAGGTCTTCATTATTATTCCCAGGAAGACAAGAAATCCTATAACCACACCTATTATCCCTCCTCCAATGTAGATTAGCCCTGGGAGTAACAAATCATTTGTGAAATGCCCAACCTCCTTCATCCAGAGGAATATGTAAAGGAGAATTGGCACGATAATTCCTATCACAAGGAGTGTAACTCCCGCTCCTCTGCTCTTCCCACTGCCGAAATATGCCGTCAATGCCCCAAGGACTATAAATGTGAGAGATAGAAGTAATAGGATTATCTCACCAAATATAACCCATACTCCCGCACTGCTCAATGTATTCCATACGAAATCCATATTTATCACCTCAGAATTTTATTCCTGTAAGTGTTTTTGTATCAAGTACCCCATCTACCATTCTTATCTTTTCAACCACAATTCTCCCCAATTCATTGAAATCCTTTGTTTCAATCTTTGCAATCAAATCAAATTCACCGAATAGTGGATGCAGTTCCACTATTTCTGGCAACTTCTTTAGTTCAGTGTAAACCTCATGCTCCTTTCCCGGCGCAGTGCTTATAAGCACAAAACCCACTGCCATTTTACATCACCAGAGGGCATAATGTTTTCTACATATAAAATTTTTCTTATCTCATACCTGAAAATTTTTTAATAATTATTTCATACACTATTTGTGATTAAAAAAATTCTTCTGGGAATTGTCGCTGTTTCAATATTATTCGTACCTCTGTATCACTTTGCATTTTGTGAGGGAGAAATATATCAATTCAATGGGGCTTATATTAAGTATAATTTTAAAAATTCAGATATCAGCACTGTGGAATATAGAATAAAGAGGATAAGTGGAGAAAATATGATTGTTTTAAGGATAATTCATTATGAGAATGGCACATGGGAGAATAAAATATATAAAGATTCGGTGAAAAATCCCAATTATTTTCCTGTTATTCCAAGGGAGAGTATAGGCGATAAGAGAATAAGATTTCAGAATAGGAGTTTTTATTTTAAATCCAGAGGAAATCTGGAAATAAGAGGGAAAGAGTATCATACTTTGGAATATATTTGTGGTGGGATAGATAGACTCATGACAATATTTATTGATTCATCAACAGGAATAATATTGAATGCATCGGAGTTTTTAACCATATCACTCCATGGTAAATATCTATGGATTGCCGAAATTGAAGATACAAACATACATGAAAGAAACTGTATACCGGAAATCATAGGAATTTCAATATTTGTAATTTCTCTTGCGGTATTATTTTATCTTGTGATAAGGGATAGGGGAGGAAAACAATAATAAGGGGGTAAAATATCACCTCAATATGAATGAGATATCTCCCGAGAAGGTAAGGGAATTGAAACTAAAGGCAAATGATATCAGGAGATGGGTAATAGAGATGACATATCGTGCCAAATCGGGGCATCCGGGAGGCTCTCTAAGTGCTGCAGATATTTTTGCAGTTCTATATTTTCATGAGTTGCGCATCAACCCTAATGAGCCAGAATGGAGTGAAAGAGATAGGTTTGTTCTGAGTAAGGGTCATGCATCCCCTGCATACTATGCAGCCCTTGCCATGCGTGGATATTTTCCCACAGAAGAATTATGGGAGTTCAGAAAAATTGGTTCAAGATTGCAGGGGCATCCATCTCTAATTATCCCCGGTGTGGATATGTGCACTGGCTCTCTTGGTCAGGGATTAAGTGCAGCAATAGGCATGGCTCTCGCAGGGAAGATGGACAGGAAGAATTACAGGGTTTATGTTCTTCTTGGAGATGGGGAAATAGAAGAAGGCAATATCTGGGAAGCGGCTGCCTGTGCATCAACTCATAAACTGGATAACCTTATTGCCATAGTTGATAGAAACGAAATACAACTGGATGATTTCACTGATAAGATGGTTATCCTTGATCCCCTTGAGGAGAAATGGAACTCATTTGGGTGGAGAGTTCTATCCATAAACGGTCATGATATTGTTCAGATTATTCATGCGCTGAATGAAGCGAAGAAAACTATTGGAAAGCCAGTGGTGATAATTGCCCATACTGTGAAGGGTAAGGGTGTGAGTTATATGGAAAACACCCCAAAATACCATGGTAAGCCCCCGCAGAGTGAAGAGGAGTATAAGAAAGCGATAGAGGAACTAGAAGAAGAGAGGCGAGGAATATGAACTGGGAATATGAATCACCGAGGAAAGCGTATGGCAAGAGCCTTGTTGAGATTGGTAAAGAAATAAAGAATATGGTAGTTTTAGATGCAGATTTGAGTACATCCACAAAAACTGCAATGTTCGGCATGGAGTTTCCAGAGCGATTTATAAATTTAGGATTGCAGGAGCAGAACATGATGGGAATAGCCGCAGGATTGGCAAGGAGTGGAAAAATAGTTTTTGCATCATCATTTGCAGTATTTGCAACGGGAAGAGCCTATGACCAGGTGAGGCAGAGCATCGCCTATCCAAAGTTGAATGTGAAGATTGTCGCCACTCACGGAGGAGTTACCGTTGGCGAGGATGGTGCATCACACCAGATGATTGAAGATATTGGTTTAATGAGTGGTTTGCCAAATATGCGTGTAATTGTGCCTGCGGATTCAAATGAGGTTAGAAAAGTCATAAGAACTGTTGCGAGGGAAAAAGGACCTTTTTATGTTCGTTTAACAAGAACTGCATTACCAAACATAACGGATGGAGAATTTGAAATTGGAAGGGGGAAAATCATGAGAGATGGGGATGATGTTACAATAATGGCAATTGGAATAGAAGTATCATATTCTCTTCTTGCCGCTGAGAAATTGAAAAAAGAGGGAATAGATACCCGTGTGATAAATATGAGTTCCATAAAGCCAATAGATAAGGAAATTATAATAAAAGCGGCGAGGGACACTGGAAGAATTGTTACAGTGGAAGATCACAACATCTATAACGGTCTTGGCTCAAGGGTTGCAGAGGTTCTTGTTGAGAATTATCCAGTCAGGATGATTCGTGTTGGAATGCATGACCAGTTTGGAATGAGTGGGAAATGGAATGAATTACTGAAATATTATGGCATGGATGATGATGGAATTGTTAAATCGGTAAGAAAAATAATGGAGGTGAAAAGATGAAAATATTTATAGATACTGCAAAGATTAGCGAAATAAAAGAGGCGATTTCATGGGGCATAGTGGATGGTGTTACCACGAACCCATCATTAATTCGCAAGGCTGTGGAAGAGGAGAAAAAGAATATGCGTTTAGAGGATTACATTGCGGAAATTCTTAAAGTTGCGGGTTCTGAGAGACCCGTGAGTCTGGAAGTTATGAGTCTTAAAGCGGGGGATATGATAAAGGAAGCGGAGAGTCTCTATAAAAAATTCAATGAGATTGCTGGAAATGTTGTCATAAAAATTCCAATAAATACATACGCGGGTTATTATGAAGGTCTAAAAGCCATAAAGAGGCTCAGTGAGGAAAAGATTCCTGTTAACTGCACGCTAATTATGACTCCAGAGCAGGCGTTGCTTGCCGCTAAAGCAGGAGCAAGGTATGTGAGCCCTTTTGCAGGACGCATTGATGATTACATCCGCGGTGTAAAATTGGGCATGAAAAGAGGTGTGGATTTTCAGAAGGGTGATTACTATCCCAAGGAGGGAGTGTATAGAGATAATGAAGTTGTAGATGATAACGGTATTGTGAGTGGTGTTGATTTGGTTGCCTCCATAGTTGACATTTTTTCCAATTATGATTATGAGGCAGAGATAATTGCCTCAAGCATTAGAAATGCAAGGCAGGTTCGTGAAGTTGCAATGATTGGCGTGGATATTGCGACAATACCATTCAAAGTTCTTGAAGATATGCTCTTACATCTAAAGACTGAGGAAGGAGTGAAGAAGTTCAGTGAGGATGCGGAGAAGGCGAATTATG
>CAZVSZ010000044.1:0-10185 GCA_964630095.1 uncultured Thermoplasmata archaeon
ATATCGCTTTTCAATAAAAAAATAAAAAATAATCTATTTTTTCAATTTCCTGATGAAAAATAATATAACTGGTGCAGCAGAAATCATGGGCAGGTAGAATTCCGGAATTGCATTGATTATCACATAATCCTCATTGCTCTGTGTTTCCTTTCCACGACCATCATCTGCATGGACATAGAAATAAACTTTGCCGCTGTGTCCCGTGGTATTTATTGTTGTATTCCATGTTCCATTGAAATCATCACCACTTATCCTTATCATCGTTATATTTGAATAATTTTGTTCTCCTTCAAATCTGTAATATAGGGTAGCATTGGCTATGGATGATGCTGAGATTATATGTGCGCTGACATTCAATTTATCTCCCTCATTTACATATCCATTGTTACTTGAGTTTGTAACTTCCATTGTTATGGGTATTGAGTATGTTGCAAACATGGCGTTATCATCCGGATTCTCTGTAGTGTATCCAATGGATACATTTCCCCAGTTATCTGCAAGAATTGTGCTGTAATCCCCTATGAAACTGTGGGAATTTGTCCAAGAATCTATAATCTGCTCGGGAGAGAATTGCCCACTCTGATATGTGTAATTGCGATATATCACATCAATATCCTTTGTGGAATCAACCATTCTGTAATAATCAAGATGGACAAGTCCGTTGGGAGAAATTGAAACGGATGGATACATATATCTGTAATTCCCAGTTACATCACCAACTTCCTTGGTGCTCCATGTATTTCCACCATCATGGCTCTCTGCAAGATAAACCTGTGAGTAGGATTCATTGCTGACCCACACAGCATATACATCTTTACCCCTTACTGCCATTTGGGGGATTGGTCCTGAACGGGGATTGCTCTCCCAAGAATTTGAACCCACAGTGCCTACAATTTTCTGAGAGAATGTTGAGCCACCATCGGTTGATGTGGAAACCGCAAGTTGGTCCCATGAGGAAGTGTCAGAATCGTAATGTACCGTTGCCACAAATATTGCACCAGTTTCATTAATGGCCAAGCCTGGATAAAGGTTGGAGCCGGGAAGTTCTATCTTTGATGTCCAGCTATGAATTGTCCCATCGGTTGTTCTGCTGAATTCAGTTCTGTATGTGGAGACATTGTCCCAGGCAACATAGAGATTTCCATTCCAGTAAACAGCCCACGGCTTGTCCACATCGTAGGGCCAGATTCTTGCCTCATCACTCCATGTTTGCCCATGATCAATACTTTTTTTCACTACCAGTTGGCTGTGTTGTAGGTTGCTTTCCGAGGAATTGAACTCCATCATTACATAGTAAACATCATCGCCATCACCACCCACAACAACGGGGTCACCTGCTGCATCGTGAAAGTCATTATCTGTGGTATTCCCCAAAACCTGATTGGTTGCCCATGTATGCCCTCCATCGGTGGAATACGAAAATCCAAGATGAACATATCCATTGGACCATGAAACTGAGCGGTAATCGTTCCACCCCATGTAAAAAACTCCATCACTACCTCTGCTTATGAATATTTCGTTTGATTCAGGGCTATTCTGGCTTACCTGCACTATGGAGAAATTTGCCCTTGTGATATTGCTTAGAGAATTACTTACTTCATGGGTTTTGCTTACTACTGATACCGTTGATACAATGATTAACACTACTATTGCTCCCAAAACTATTTCTTTTTTCATAAATTGTAATTACAATTCACATATAAAAATATTTGTGTTATTTATGGAGATATGCTTACTAAAACCTCACGGAGAACGCAATATTCCATAATTGAAACAATTATTGTGAATAAGCCCAGAATGAAAATAACTAACCAATTGGGATAATCATCTAAAAGATATCCAACGAGAGGATACACAATCACCATCGGAATTGTTAATATTAAATCTTTAACATTGTAAATCTTTGCTCTAATTCTCTTTGGTACAAATCTCTGGTACCATACATTGTATGGTATGTTTATAGTTTCAGAAAAAATCCCCTTTGAAAAAATTATTATTATGATTAAAATCATCAGCAGATTTGGAAAAAACAAAGATAAACCGATGAAAATCAATACAAAACCCTCGCCGAGAGAACCGATAAAAAGGTAATTTAACAGTTTTGTATCCTTTCTTCTTGCAACTATTAAAATCCCACCACAAACCATTCCAATTAACTCTGCGATATAAAATAAAGATAGAGATATTGAGCCTATTGATATATCCTTTACAGCAATGGTAGGAAGAATTACCATGGTCCCGGCGACTAAAAAATTAAATACAACTCCAAATATGATTGTATATTTGATAAATTTTTCTTTCTTCAAAAATTTGAAAGATTCTTTTGTGTCCAACCATAAATTTATTTTTTCTGATTTTTCATTTTTGCTGTATTCCTCCAAGCCAGTGAGTATAATTAATGCCGAAATTAAAAAGGAAAAAGCATCAATACTCAGTAAAATACCCCATGGGATTAAATAAAAGCCAAAACCAACTATTAAATATCCTGCTACCAGAGATGAATTCACGGCTACGGATAGTAAGGCGTTGTATCTGTCAAGATTGTTATGAACTATATCTGGAAGAAGCGAAAAACTTGCAGGTCTAAAAAATGCTTCACCTATGCTTATCCCGATGATTGCCATAACTATAAATAGCAAAAAGCAGGAGTAAGCAATAAAATAAGATGTTGAAACGATAAACATCAAAATAGATGAAACTATGTTGGAATAAAACAAATTTTTCACCCTATTCTTTTTATCTACAACATACCCGGTAACGCCTGTGGAAATTATCCACACTAAAAATTCAACAGATAAGAACAATCCAAAAAATAAGGATGATTTTGTCATTTGAAGAATGATTAGAGGCACAATTAATGTCCTGATACCATCTCCAATAGATGAAATGGATGATGATGTGAGGATGGAATGGATAGCCTTACTATTTTCTGTCATTTTTGCTCATCACCACTGAAAACCTCTCTATAACTTTTTATCCTGCCTGTACATAAGAGAATCTGGGGGATATTCCAGGTAATATAAAGAGATAACATTTATTTCACCTATTCAAAAATGAAAATCCGCCGTATCCCATATATTACTATTCGTAGGTGCAATCATTTTCATACCTCCTATTATTCATAAAGTATAAACGGTAAGAGCAAGTATGTATATAAAAATCTTCCATTAAGGGGGGTGATAGAAAAAATTTAAAGAGGTGTGATGACATGTAATATTATCACAGGTGAATTTGTAAAAATAGAGAGAAAGCGGACAGGGATATTGGAGGATTGAGCATGGATTTCGTATCAACCACAATAAATGGATTTGAAGATATATCCGCAAAAGAGATATCACAAATTGGGGGAAAGATAGAGAAAATAATGGACGGGAAAATAATTTATAGTGGAGATGAAGATTTGATATACAGGATAAATTACACATCCAAGCATGTTTATAGGACTGCAGTTCTTCTGGGAATGGGAAAGGTTGAGAGTATGAATGATATAAGGAATATTGTGCGAAAATCTGATATTGATATATCTAATTTTGAAGTAAAAATGGAGAAAAAGGGAAATTTTAAGTTAAGAGAAGATAAAATTGAATCTGCTATTACAGAGGAAATACTAAAAAGGAATTCTAAAGCAAAATTAATTGCATCCCCGAATGTAAAAATTTTATGTTATCTTGAAGATAATATTTTTTTATTTGGCATTGATACCACTGGAGAGGGTCTTAATAAGAGAGGTTATCAGATTTACCATCATCCTGCACCGTTAAATCCCATAATTGCATCCCTCCTTGTGGACTGGTCAGGATGGAAGAAGGAGAAACTTGTTGACCCATTCTGCGGCTCTGGAACAATTTTAATTGAAGCCCATCATTTGAGGAATAGGATTCCAAACAAATTCAGGGATTTCTCATTTAAAAGATTACCATTTTATAGTGAGGAAAAATGGATGAAAATTAAGAAATATTATGATGGAAAAATCAAAAATAGAAATCTGGATATTTTAGGAATAGATAGTAATGAGAGACATATAGAGGGCTGTAGAAAAAATTCTCAAAATGCAGGTGCAAAGATAAATTGTATTCATGGATATGCAGAGAGATTGCATGCCTATGTATCCAATGTATCATTCATAATTACAAATCCTCCCTATGGATTGAGAGTTGGCTCCAAGAAGAAGATTTTTTCACTTTATGAGAAATTCGCAGAGGAACTTGAAGAACATTTTTCAGGATGCAATTTTGTTGTGATGACTCCATATTCAAAATTTGAGAGATATTTTGATATTATGGAAAAAAGAGAATTTCTTTACGGCAATCTTGATGTTTTTGCTTACAAAATAAAGATATAAAAAATTAAGAAATCAAATCCTTTTTTCTTAGAAAATCATTGAGCACATCCACAAGTTTTGGTTTGCCTATTTCTTCAAGTTCGTATTTCACCCTTACAATTGGCTTGTTCACTTTCACAACCCTATTCAAATCTATGGGTGTCCCTGAAACCACTATGTCGCATGGAGTATTGTTTATTGTCTTCTCCAAATCCTTAATCTGCTTTTCACCGTATCCCATTGCTGGTAGATAATTATGGATATGTGGATATTTCCTGTAAGTATCAATGATTGTGCCTACCGCATAATCCTTTGCATCCATTAATTCCTTTGCACCATATTTCATCGCTGCTATAACTGCAGCCCCATAAGTCATGCCACCATGCGTTAGTGTTGGTCCATCCTCTATTGCAAGAACGCTCCTGCCACGAATCATATCAGGATGGTCAACAAATAATGGTGAGGCGGCATCAATTACTATTGCATTTGGATTTACTTCCATAATATTCTTCCTCACAATATCAATATTTGCCCTATCCGCTGTAGTCTCCTTGTTTATTATAACGACATGTGCCATTCTGAGATTTGTCTCACCTGGATGATATCTTATTTCATGTCCTGCTCTATGGGGGTCAACCACAACAATATGTAAGTCTGGCTTATAGAAAGGAATATCATTATTCCCCCCATCCCAGATTATCACATCTGCCTCTTTTTCTGCCATTTTCAAAATTTCTCCATAATCAACACCCGCGTATACAACTCCACCCATATCTATATATGGCTCATATTCCTCCCGCTCTTCAATAGTGCATTCATATCTATCTAAATCATCATAAGATGCAAATCTCTGCGCCTTCTGCTTCACAAGGTTCCCGTATGGCATTGGATGCCTTATTGAAACCACTTTTAATCCCGCATCTCTCAGAATCCTGAAAACCTTTCGTGATGTCTGGCTCTTGCCACACCCCGTTCTTACAGCAGTTACGGCTATAACTGGCTTTTTACTCTTTAGCATTGTGTGTTTTGGTCCCATAAGGACAAAATCTGCACCATTGGCATTTGCGATGGATGCTTTATGCATAACATATTCATGGCTCACATCGCTATACGCAAAAACCACCTCATCTATATTATATTCCTTTATTAATTCTGGCAACTTCTCCTCAGGATATATTGGTATTCCATCAGGATACAATTTTCCTGCTAATTCAGGTGGATATTTCCTGTTCTCTATATTTGGTATCTGTGTTGCTGTGAATGCAACAACCTCGTAATTCTCGTTGTCTCTGAAGTACACATTGAAGTTATGGAAATCTCTTCCAGCTGCTCCCATAATAATTACCTTTTTCATTTTTCTTCACCTCACAACCCCCATGTAGATGTTTTATATTAATATTGATACCTCTTTTGATTTTTGTTTATACTGATATTGAGTTACAACACAATAAAATGTTTTAACACAATGACAAAAAATAAGATTTTAAGGGAAAAATGTTAAGTAATTGAGAGATATAAATGATTTAGGTGAAGGTAAAATGAGCATAAGTAAAAAGGCTCTGATTATGGCAATTGTTGCCATAGTGATATTTTCAAGCGTGGCAGTGATGTTAAATACACAGAGATACACATACAAGAAGGAGAATAGTGTGAATACTAATATATGGATTCAGTCAGGAAATCTTTATTTTTCAAAGCAGACAAATGGAAGGTATGAAAATCCTATAGTGATTGGAAGGGATGTGATAGATGAGCACCACATAAAAATGAATGGAGAGATATATCTCATATACACAACCGTAAGTGGAAGGCTACCAGAAACATACTATATGGTGTATAATGGAAAAGGATGGAGTTCTGAGCAAGATGTAGGTGGGGAGTATGCATCCCTTGCAGTGTCCACAAAAGGCATATTTGTATCATCCACCATTAACCACGAGCCCTGGATATACTATAATCTTGGAAATGGATGGGAGAAGCAGAAATTGAGCATGGGATGGAGCACGGTAACCTCAGTTTATTCAGGGGAGAAGAGTGCAGTGGCATGGAGAGGTGAGCATGCTCTCTATATATCCATATTTGATGGAAAGAAATTCTCACAGCCTATAAAAGTTGACGATGAGAAATATCCGATAAGGAGTATAAATATATTGAATAAGGAAATAAAAGTAAGTGAGGAAGGAATACATGAATGGATTTACAGAGAATACAGAACTATGAACTACCACAACTGGTATCTTTACAGAGAGAAGAGTGATTTGAAGAAAGAGAAGAGTTATGGTATGGCAATCAAAGAAAAAAGCACGAAGCAACAGGCAAAATGGACATTTATTCTTTATTTAAATGAAGATAATAGTCTGGATGGATACGGGTATAATGGGGATTTGCAGGAGGCAATACAGGGATTCAACCCCAGTGCTGAAGGAATCGTGAATCTTATATGCCTTAACGACCGTAAGGATAATGGTGATACAAAGCTGTATTATGTAAACGATTCAGGCGCACATGATATCTCCTCCCATGCCTCTTCTTGGCTGCAGAGTGAGATGGATATGGGCAATCCCCAAACCTTGATTGATTTTGTTAACTGGACTGTTCAGAATTATCCTGCGGAGCATTATTTTGTAGATTTATGGGATCATGGAGGAGATTACTCGGGAGCGATGTGGGATGATACAAACAATGACCATTTGACTCTTGCAGATTTGAGAACGGCAGCATTAACAATCCATCATAATATCGGCCGCCCAGTTGATATCTGGGGCTATGACGCTTGCCTTATGAATGCTGGAGCGGATGATTATCAAATTAAGCAGGGGGTGAATATAATAGCTGCATCTGAGCATGAAGAAGGTGGAGATGGCTGGGATTACAATGCACTTATAGGAAATCTCACAGATCATCCAGACCTGACACCGGAGCAGTATGCATACAATTTTGTTGTTCATGTGGATGATGAAAACAATAGACAAACCATAGTCACAATGGCCACCATAAACACCACACAATGGGATTTCTGGTTCATGCAGGCGTACAACGAATTAGCGCAGGCAATAAGGCAGAAGGCTGGGACGGAGAATTCTAACATACAAAATGCTTTCAGCAATGCTGCATCGGCAGATAGTAGCGGCTGGAGCAACGGTAAGGATGTTGGAGATTTTGCAAATCAACTACTCAATTCTGTATCTGATTCAAAAATCAAATACTGGGCAAATCGCCTGCTGGAAAATGTGAGCACAAGTGTGATTAATTCCTATGATACAGATACTAATGGGAGAAAGATAGTTATGGCAGAAACGGATTCCACCGACGAAGTGGATTCTTCATTCTATATATTTAAGGAAACTGAATGGGATGAGATGCTTGACCAGGTCTACAATCAGAAAACGGATGATAATAATCAGGAGCCAAATTGTACGATAACTTCGCCAGGAGATGGCTCTGCAGTTGTCCAGACATCCACAATAAATATACAGGGCACTGCAAGCGACCCTGATGGCTCTGTATCAAAAGTTGAAGTGAAGATTGATAGGGGAGACTGGCTCCAGGCAAGTGGCACAGATTCATGGTCATATTCCCTTGATGTTTCCAATCTCTCCCTGGGAAGGCATTACATATTTGCTCGCTCCTATGATGGAGATTTGTATTCTCTATACTCGTATATAACGATAAATGTTATCCAGAGAACGGATATACCTGATTTAACTCTCAACTCCAGTGATATATCATTCAGCAACTCAAATCCGAATGAGGGGGATACAATCACAATAACTGCAACAGTGCACAATATTGGTAATAACAATTCATATCAGGTGAATACATCCTTCTATTATGACCAGGTGGATTCTTCACATCTAATAGGCACTGTGAATTATGGAGACATCCCTCAGGGAGGAAGTGCGACAAACAGCACTAACTGGGATACAACAGATATGGCTGGCAATCATAACATAATTGTTTATGCTGATTCAACACATACAATAGCGGAATTAAATGAGAATAACAATACTGCAAGCAAATCAATAACGGTAAATGGGTACTCGGTGGATTTGTCATGTGCGAATAACGAATCCTCTGGGCAGAATGGAAGTGTAATCACTTATAAGATAACTGTGAAAAACACGGGAACTCTGTATGATACATTTGATTTGAGTGTAAATAGTGTAAATGGATGGCTCTACTCTTTATCCACAGATAAGGTATCTATCCCTGCTCAGAATAGTAGTGTGGTAAATCTGAAGGTATTTGTACCGGATACAGCAACTTCAGGGGATAAGGGAGTAATAAAGATAGTGGGTGTATCTGAGGGAAATAATGGAAAGAGTGATGAGGTAACTACAACAACCACGGTAACCAGCATCATCCTATTTGTAGATGATGATGCAGGTCAAAATTATGAAACATACTTTGAGAATGCACTGAATACGGATGGATATCAGTATGATGTGTGGAATGTGAGTTTGCAAGGTTCTCCAGGGGTAAGTGATTTGGAGAACTATAAAGTGGTTATATGGAATACTGGAGCTGACTGGAGTTCGGGAGGCACAGTATCTACTACAGACCAGAACAATCTTATGAGTTATCTTGATAATGGCGGACGCCTATATCTCAGCTCTCAGGATTTCCTTTATGATATAACCGGTGGTACCAACGGGGATATAAGCAACACATTTGTGAATAATTATCTTCATGTCACAGCCGTGGATAATGATGTTGCATATTCGTCTGTGCAAGGAGTTTCTGGGGATCCAATTTCAGATGGCTTCGGAACAATCAATCTTAATTATCCATATACCAACTATGCAGATGAAATCACGATAGACTCCTCCGCCTATACAATATTCACAAATCCCTCAAGTGGAAACACCACCGCAGATAGAGTGGATAATGGAACATGGCGTGTTGTGTTCACAGCATTCTCATTTGAAGCAGTGGAGAACCAGGACGCAAATATTGGAGCCCAATTGATGAATAAAATAGTAACATGGTTACTACAAGGAGGTGTGGGAACACCAAGCAAGCCATTAAATCCACAGGCAATAGGCGATACAGGATATGTTAATGTAACATGGAATATGCCAAGCAGTGATGGTGGGAGCCCGATAACAGATTACCTGATTTATAGAAAGGCAGGCGATACTGGGACATATGTGTATGTTGGCTCAGTTCCTGCATCACAGCTTTACTACAATGATACAGATGTGCAGGGAGGTGTAACCTACTATTATTTCATCACCGCCAAGAACTCTGCAGGCGAGGGAACTCCAAGCGATGTGGTGAGTACAACAACTACAGTACCAGAACTAAACCCCATAGTGATATTGATAGGAATTAGCATAATGCTATTTCTTTATACACGGAAAAGATATATTAACTAATTTTATTTTTTTATATAGGTGATATAAAATGAATAAATGGAAGATTTTGATTTTAGTTATAATCATATTAATATTCGGAGGATATATCTTCCCATCAGAATCATCTGTTTGGTCTTCTTCTATTACAACTACATCAAATGCCGATATTATCGTTAATATTGAAAATCCGCAGAATGGAAGCACTGTTAGTGGAGTGATAAATATAAGTGGTCATGCATCTGATCCAAATACTGCCAGTTTCAATGAAATCTGGAATCTGAATTACGGAAATGCAATATACGAAGGACCTCAGCCAATAGGCGATGTGACAGGCGATGGAAAGAACGAATTACTAATGGGAGGAAGAGATGGAACCCTGCATGTCTATGACTGGAACGGAAACACATTCGTTGAAATTGCAAATATCACTGATCCGAGTGGAAATGGAGACAATCCTGGTGGCTATGCAATAGGCGATGTTAATGATGATGGAAAGAATGATATTGC
>CAZVSZ010000045.1:0-9749 GCA_964630095.1 uncultured Thermoplasmata archaeon
TGATATTTTCCTTCATTTTCATTTTATCATTACCCAAAAAATCCTACAGTAATCCCAAATTTAGACTCACCAGAGTCTTTTTCGTCAGTTTCATCCAATTCTGCGATTTCAGACAGGTGGGAAATTTTTTTGGGACTACACATGTTAATCTGCATTAATAAAATAAGAAAAGGAAAACAATAAATATGGAAAGAAGATAAGGGAAGATATGCTCCTTTCAAAAAGAGTGCAGGAGATGCTCCCCTCCAGAACATTAGCCCTTGTGGAGATGGCAGCAAAGTTCAAGGAAAGAGGTTATAACATAATATCCCTTGCAGTTGGGGAGCCAGATTTTACAACTCCCCCGAACATAATTGAATCGGCATGCAGGGCAATGTATGAAGGAAAGACACATTATACTCCACCAAATGGGATTAAGGAATTGAGAACAGTAATTGCAGAGAAATACAGAAGTGAGAATAAGGTGGATGTTGATGAAAATAATGTGATTGTTACTCCAGCAAAACTTGCAATATTCAACACAATTACATCATTTGTTGAGCCTGGCGATGAAGTTCTCATTCCCGACCCAGGCTGGGTTTCTTATAGAGAGATGGTTCATTTTGCAAGGGGAAAACCAAAGAGTGTAAAACTTGATGAGGAAAAGAATTACAATATTGACATTGAAGATTTGCTGAGCAAGATAAATTTTAAGACAAAGGTATTGGTCATAAATACCCCTTCAAATCCCACAGGCTCAATACTTACAATGGAGAATATAAAGGCAATAAGAGATATAGTAACCGATTTTGACCTCATACTTATAAGCGATGAAATTTATGAAAAAATCATATTTGAGGGAGAGCACATATCTCCGGGGATTTTTGAAGATCTTCTCCCCCATACCATAATTGTCAATGGCTTTTCCAAGGGCTGGGCAATGACAGGATGGAGGATAGGATATCTAATTGCCCCGCATAGATATATTCCATCCCTGGAGAAAATACAGCAGCACACAATATCATGTGCACCAAGCATGGCTCAGTATGCGGCAATTGAGGCTCTGCGAGATAGAAGATATGTGGGGGAAATGGTTGAAGAGTTCAGAAAGAGAAGGGATTTTGTTTATGAAAAATTATCTAAGATTCGGGGAATAAAAATAAGAAAACCACCAGCAACATTCTATATGTTTCCAAGATATGAGTTTGATATCAAATCAAATGTGTTTGCAGAAGAACTTATGAGAAAGAAGTATGTGGCAGTTACCCCCGGGAGTGCATTTGGAATGTATGGAGAAAATCATTTCAGAATTTCATTTGCAACATCAATGGAAAATCTGAAAGAAGGGCTGGAGAGATTGGAGAATTTCATTGAGAATCTTTAATATCGGCATCATTTTTTTCCTCTTTCTTCTTTGGATAGAGATATAAGAATACTGCCACTACAAGAACTATGAGAATTATTATAACTATAAAATCTCCGAGGGGGATGCCAAATATCCCATACAGGCTCCATGGGGGATTTGAATTAACATTTATGAATATGCTTGTACTCTTTTCTCCTTTGTCGTACACTAACATTAGATGTATCTCGTAGATTCCACTTTTTGCATATTTTGGAATTTTTACAATTATATTTCCCTCTGTTTGATTTCCCAAAATCAGAATTTGAGGAGTTGTATAGAATTCATCACCAAATCCATAATAGAGTATTCCACCACGAACATAATTATTCATAATTTTGAAATGAATTTCAATCTTCTGCCCAGGAGTAAATACACCATTAACATACGGGGATTTTGATAGAATATATGCCCTGAACGCAAGAGGAATGGAATATTCTATCTCAGCAGATTTTATGGTTGATGAAACATTGCTCATAAGATGAACTTCAACCTTATATTTCAGTGGTGGATTTTCAGGAACTTTTATTTCAATATCACTTTTTTTTGTGCTGATTGATTTCAAAAGCAGATATCCATTTCCATAATCCTCAAATATGTTGTATGCAAACTGTGGTGATGTTACCACCATGCTCTGAAAATTTACATAAAAATGCAGAGTATCTCCCCGGGTATAGGTGAGTTTATCAAAATAGACATACATCTTTGAATTTGCCACATTCAAAATCTGGATGAGAGTCCCAATATTCTCCGTTGAATTGTAAATATCACATTTTATCTCCATATATCCCGTGTAGTTTTTTGGTATTTTATAGGTGAAATTCCTGTTATCTGTAAGTAAATGCTCAATGAGCATGTGATTATAATCATAGACATAATAATGGAAATACTCGCCGCTTACCTCTTCACTGGACATTACAGTGAGATTTATCCTCTCACCTGATAAAACTTCCTCTCCTAAATTCACATCTGAATAGAAATAGAATCCAAAGTTTTTAGACACAGTAAAATTCACAGTTTCAATTTTATTTTCAATTTCTGCTGAAACATTAATTTTGGAGTTTATCTCAACATCTTCTGGAATCTTGAAATAATAATTTCCATGTCCCTCAATATCAAGTTTCATGGGATTTGAAACATTCATAAATTTTCTATTCTCAGAATATATACTTATCCATCTAACATCAAGCAAACCAACAGGGGATTTTATTCTTATCTTTACATAGGATTCTGGATAGTAGCCTCCCGAAATGGGATTTGTGTTTATGGAAAAATAAAAATCTCCAACACTTATGACTTTGATAAGTTTGGAGTTGTTATACCATACATTATTATAGAGATAGTCAAGTTTGAATCTGAGATAATCTCCGTATCCCATTGATGTGAGATTATAATTGCTCAAATCCACAGTTATTCTCCCCTGCGAATTGTTTAACAATCCATGAGATATCTCACTGTCATTCCAATTGTAAACTAAAAACCATTCCCCCTTACCACCATCAACGATTCTACCGTCTGGAAGATAAATACAATAATAAACCACAAGATTCTCATTTGATAAATACTCTGATTTACTTGTGGTTATCTCTACCTTTATATCATCCTTCCCCATGCTGGGGGGAGTAATTATAAGTATCATGAGCATGATTGCCGTCATCAGGGGTAAATACTTCATACACAGTATTAAGCATGAGAATATTTTAAGTTTTCCTTTTTATTTATCAACTTCAACTATTTCATCAAACGAGAAATTTTCCCACAATTTGAATTTTAATGCAATTTCAAGTTCTACTGGTGATATTATCGGCTTTGGAAATCTCAGATAATCATCATAGGTTATTCTCGGGCATGATGTATTCACATACACATCAACATCATAGTAAAAATTCTCCGGAATTATGTTGTTGGAAGAGAATAAATATGCTTCCTTGCCTGTGGACTCTATCATCTCCTTAAGAGCAAGTGCGAGTTTCATCCTCCTCTGCCCAATCTTTGTGCTCACTATTATTCCGAATTTGTTTCCCTCCTCTGCTTTAACAATTGCTCCAAATCTCTGTCTCACAAACAGGTCTGCAATCTTATCCATATCCCTTATTTCATCTGTGAAAGGGTCAAGAATAATTGTTTTTTTACCTGTGGAGATTCTTACACCAACACCATGGAAATTACCACTTCCCAAGAAAACAAATGCATCAACCTCATCTTCCACACTTCTCGCACATGAGAAATTACAGCCAAGAACCATTCCATCATACTTTATTCTTGAATCTCCTTCCCCCACAAATACCTCTCTCCCATTCTCTTCCATAATTTCCCTTGCCTCTTCTATGGCAGGAATATGCTGAACCGATGCAACAATGCCAATTTTCTTGAATTTATAATTTTTCAAAAATTTTCTTACAATTCCCCGAAATGACTTTTTGCTGAAAGCCTCAACAAAAATAATATTCTCCGGATACTTGATATTTGGAATCTCGGCATGCCCAATTTGGACAGTGACCATATCTGGATATACCTCAATATCACAGGCACCATAGCAGGGCTCAGTTGATATGAATACTTCAAAATCTCTCAATTTTTCCGCAATTTCATTGGCGTATATTCTTAAACCTTCTGGTATCTGAATTAAAATTTTCTTCTTGTTCATTTCCTTCAATTTTTCCCGTAGTGATATAAAATCTATCTGGTAGGGAAGCATGGGGCAAATATCGCATCAACATATTAATTCTTTATCCCTATGCAGATATCTGCAAGATTAGTTCCCGTGTTCCCGGTGATTATCAAATCCCCCAGAATTTTTAATGCGGTGTAAGAATCATGATTTTTTAGCCTCTCATCAATATTCATACCCATGGCAATCATCCTTTCCATAGTGTATCCATCAACAATGCCCCCTGCCGAATCCGTGGGGCCATCTATTCCATCCGTGCCAAAGCATGAAAATGCCATATTTTTTCCCGCTATTCTCTTTCCAAGATAAAGTGATAGTTCCTGATTTCTTCCACCGATTCCAGAGGAATTGAGAACATTGACGGATGTCTCGCCACCCCAGATTATTATCTTTTCCTCTCTCCTCTCCATTTCTCTAAAAATTTTGCTTGCAATCTTCCATGGCTCGCCATGCAGAATTGTATCGGATATTCTTCCATTAAATCCCAATTTTTCTGCAATCTCTCTTGCTTTTTTTCTTGCATAACTGTTATCCCCAATAACGATATTTTTACAAAATTTATTTCTTTTCTCATTGTATGTGGGTCCAGAGCCAACAAATTCAGGAGATGAAATAACATCGGATAGTATCAGGGATACGCATCTTGATTGAATATAATTCAAAAGTTTCCCACCCTTAACAGAGGATAGGGAAATCCTTTCTCTATTGATTTCTTCAATATTCCTGCCACTTTTCATCATCTCATCAACTATCCTTCTCTCCTCTTCCAAACTGACATTCTTCTTGGGGACTTCAAAGAGTGAGGATGCACCGCCAGATACTAAAATGATAACAAGGTCTTCTCTATTCACATTCTTTAAAAATTCCAGAATCTCCTTTGAATACTTCACAGTTTTCTCATCTGGCAGGGGATGGGATGCAATATTCACCTTTATTCTTTTCAGATTTACCTCGTGATTGGTGTTTATTATTCCACCTGAGATTCTATCTCCAATAATATTTTCAAGAGCAAGCGCCATCTCCCCTGAGCATTTTCCAAATCCAACAACATAAATATTTTTGAAATTTAGATTCATGGAGAATTCTCCAATTTTCAATATTTTTCCATTGTATTCAGTTTTCTCTTTCACAATTTTATCTGCCCTTATCTCCTCAAGGAGGGACTCAACAATACCAATCAGATTCTTTCTCAGGGAAATATCCCCGTGAGATAACAAATTCTCTCTGTTTTTAATCATAGGGAGAAAAAGGACTCTGATTTAATATTTTCAGTAAATTGCAGGAAGGAAACATTTAATATCATAATATTGATTGCCCTTTATGTTCAATCCGAGAGAAATGAGAAGGTTGATGCGTCAATTAAAGGCGAAAGAGATAGATGCCTACGAGGTGATAATAAAAACCAATGAGGGAGATTTTGTAATTGAAGAGCCGCAGGTCATGGCAATGGAAATACAGGGGCAGAAGATGCTTCAGGTCATTGGAGAGATGAAGAAAGTTGAAGAGAAGAAAGAAAGAGAAGAAGAGTTGTTCAGCGAGGAGGATGTTCAACTTGTGATACAGCAGACAGGGTGCACAGAAGATGAGGCGAGAAGAGCGTTAGAGGAAGCGAATGGGGAACCTGCGGAGGCGATAATATCCATAATGAGCAAGAGATAAGGGAAGAGGTATTGGATAGAGTAAAACCTTCCAAAGAGGAAGATGAGAGAATTTTATCCACGGCAAAAGGGATAATTGAGAGGGTGGAGGACGAAATAGAGAAGAGAAAAATAAACGGAGATGCAATTTTGGTTGGCTCTGTTGCAAAGGGAACACATCTCAAAAATCCAGATATTGATATATTCATCAGGTTTTCCACAGAATACAGGAGAGAAGATATGGAAAAAATGGGTCTGAAAATTGCCTATAAAGTAATGAAGAATGGCATTGCAAAGTATGCAGAGCATCCGTATTTGAGGGGGAAAATAAATGGATATGATATTGACCTTGTTCCCTGCTATAGAATTAAGAGCGTGGAGGAGAAGATAAGTTCTGTTGACAGAACACCATTTCACACGGAATACATAAGAAATAATTTAAGAGAGGAGCAGAGAGATGAAGTTCGTATTCTCAAATCATTTCTCAAGGGGATAGGTATATATGGTTCAGAGGCGAAGATTCAGGGCTTCTCTGGATATCTGTGCGAACTTCTGATTCTAAAATACGGTAATTTTGAAAACACTCTTAAAAATGTGGCAAGATGGAGAAAAAAAGTATATTTGTACTTGAATGAAAAAGGTAAGAGATTTCGTGATCCACTGATTTTCATAGACCCTGTTGACCCCAATAGAAATGTTGCCTCTGTTGTATCTGAGTATAGCAAGAGTATGTTTATATATGCTTCCAAAGAGTATCTGAAAGCTCCCAATTTGAAATTTTTCTTTCCAAATCCCGTAATTTCAATGAACAGAAAGAAGATAGAAAAGAAAATAAAAGATAGAAAAACGAAGATTTATGTTATTGAGTTTTCAAAGCCCGATTTAATTGATGATATTCTCTATCCACAGATAAGGAGAACAATGGGGGTAATAGAGAAAATTCTTCAGGATTTTTATCCAATAAATACATTTTTTATAGTTGATAATAAAAAGAGAAAAATATACTTCATTATGGAATTAGGAATTGATAAACTGCCGGGAGTGATAAAGCATGAGGGACCACCTGTGTGGCATGAGAACTCCAAGAATTTCATTGAGAAATGGAGAGACAAAAGCCTTCGTGGTCCATATATTGAGGGATATAGATTCTATGTTGAGTTGCCAAGAAGTGAGAGAAATGTGGAGGAAATATTAAGAAGGGAAATAAAAAATTACAAACTTGGGAAGGATTTTGAAGAAATGAAAAAAGATATGAGAATTGAAAAAATTGAAAATATGATTGATGAAATTGATAAAAGAGAACTCACGAAAATTTTCTTCTTCAAATTTCCCTGGGAATGGTAGTTATGGATAAGCGAATTCTGTGTTCAATCCCTTTTCATCGTATGCTACAATATTTATTGAATTTATATTGCTCACATTTACCACATAATATCCATTCTCCAAATCTGCCATCTTTCCATTTATCTGCACAGAACTGACCTTTACATTATCAAATACTTTCGCTTTTATCTTCGTGACATTCTTCCAATCAATATTTTTATTTGTAATCCCATGAAAATAACTGTAAATTACTAAGGTGGTTCCATTAGAATATTCTACAAGAACCTCTTTTATCTGGGGGGGTGTTAAATCGTTGAATGGAGGATTTAAGGCAACACTCCATATTGAGAGCCAGATAAGAAGAAATGCAAAAATTGCATAAATCCAAGTGTTTCTCCCATGGAATTCTGCATTGAAAAAAGAGAGAATTGGCTTTATTGCAAATAGAAGAATAAATCCTATGAAAACAGCGAGAAAAATATCAACATAAACCTGTAAATAGGCGGATAAAAAACCAACTCCCACGGATAGAAGAAATAAAATTGTTATTCCCTTTCCTTTCTTTATCTCACTTTTTAAGAATTCTCTCACATCAAATTCAGGCTCTTTGAATATTTCCTCTTCTTTCTCCTCTGGTGTTTTTCTCCTCTTTGCCATTTAAATCAGTCCATCTATAAGTTCATCTATTGCCTTTCTCGGATTCTTAGCCTTTGTTACTCCTGATGCAACCAAAATTCCCTTTGCTCCCAATTCAATTGCTTTTTTAACATCTTCACTGCTTTTTACTCCTGCACCCACAAGCACAGGGATATTGCGGACTGATTTTACTGTATTGAGAGTTTCAGTGATTGCCTCAGGTCTCGCCTTTGAAACGGAAATATTTCCACCTATCAATTCTGGTGGTTCCATTGCTATGAAATCAGGCTCTAAGAATGCAATTGCTCCAGAAACACGGGGATTATTTGCACATACCACAGATATTAAATTCATTTCCCTTGCCTTTGAAATCAAATAATCAATATCCGCTATATTTAATCTTCTTTCTGAATGATTAATCAATATTCCATCTGCTCCATATTCCAGTGCAATCTCCATATTTATTCTGCCAGTATGGGCACCAAAATCCACTGCATCTGCATGCTGTAAAATTAAAGGTATGCTTACCTCTCTCCTCACAACGGGCAAATCCATCGCATTTAAGGCTGCCACTATTTCCACATCCCTTTTTATCGCATCTTCTTCAAGAATCTTTGCAAGTTTAATTGCGTTTTTTCCACTCGCCCTGTCGTATAATTTGAAATTTACTATTATCACGGGTAATTTCCACATAATTATCCGCATCACGAGAAATTAGATAAAGTTTTCCTCTTACCAATTTTTTTAAAATCTTTTATATTTTTTACAATATCCCCCTGAAAAATGGCACTTGCCACAACAAGAATATCTGCTCCACTATCTATTATTCTTTTTGCGTTTGATTGCTTCACACCACCATCCACCCCAATTTTTACCTCAAGACCTTCTTTATCAATGTATTCCCTTGCTTCCCTTATTTTTTCAAGAGAAGATTCTATGAATCTCTGCCCTGAGAATCCTGGATAGACACTCATTATCAGAAGGTAATTTATATTACTCAGATAATCGCTCACTTTTTTAAATGGAGTATCTGGATTTATTGCAATTCCTACCTCAACTCCATAATTCCTTGCTTTTTTTAGAATATCTTCAATGGGTATCCTGATTTCCCTGTGTATTGTAATTATGTCACATCCCGCACTTACAAAATCTTTAATATACTTGTCAGGTCTTTCAATCATCAGATGTGCATCAAATGGTATTTTTGTGCATTTTCTTATACTTTTTATGACCACTGGACCAAATGTTATATTTGGAACAAAATGTCCGTCCATGACATCAAGATGGATGAAATCCGCTCCGCCTTTTTCACATGATTTTATCTCCTTACAGAGGGAAGAGAAATCGGCGGATAATATTGAAGGTGATATCTTTACCATAATTCGGGATTATCTTCATGGTATATCTTATTTCCTCATATTACCTCATTTTTTATTCTTGCTCTGCATTTATCGCAAAAATGATCGGGCTTGCTATCCACATCCAAAATTGAATTTGAGAATCTCATAACACAGTAATTATTGCAGTGCTCTAAGCCAAATGTATGCCCAAGTTCATGCATAATCTCCTTCTTTACTCTAAGCAAATATCTTTCCATGTTCTCATTTCTCAACCTGTATGTTGATACAATTGCACCACGACCGTTCTTTACAGCAAGACCAAATACAAAATTTAGATATGGAACTGTGATATCTACATCTGTTAATCCAATAACCCGATACCCGGGATATCTCAAAACCCTGTTTAGGAGACAGGAAGCATCATATTGAGAACGCTCTTCAATATAACATTTCTCATCCGGTTTTATTCTGGCATAAATTCTGAAATTTCTTCGGAATACATTTTCAACTCTCTCCTTTATTATCTGGATTTCGGTGGGATTTATATTTCCAATCACAACTATGCTTATCTCCTTCTCCACAAAACCCCCTATTGAAAGAAGAGATTTAAATTCTCGTTTTCGTTGGAAAGAGATTATCTTGGGGATGGTTTTTAATACCACAACATCATTGCGTTTATTATGGGGTATGATGAAGGTTGTATGGAAAAAATTGCAGAAGTGGGCTTTGAATGCTGGAATACGGAGGAACTGGAATGGGTT
>CAZVSZ010000046.1:0-9618 GCA_964630095.1 uncultured Thermoplasmata archaeon
GCTAACTGGCGTTGTGGAATTTGGCGATGAGGAGTTTGTTGAATTCTTTGAAATTCTATAAGATTTCATGGATTTTAGTGCAGAAACATCATCCCACATCCCCTGGAAATTTACAAGGCGGAAATAGACATTTCCTCTCAAATGCAACCCGATTTCTATAGAATCATAATCCTTCGCCTTCTCAAATCCCACATTACAATTGACCCATTTTCCCTCCCATCTGTAAGATTCTTCTTTGCTCACTTCTCCCTTATTTCCAATTAGAAGAATTTTATACTCGGCCCCAATATTTCCTATTTTGAATCCTGTATTTATATTCTTATCCTCATCAACATATAATTCAATTGTATCCTCTGGCAAATTATTTATTTTTGTTCCATTTCCTCCACTTGCATTTCCTCCAGATATTCTTACCTCCGGAACTCCAACACCGTAAAGCATTCCATAAACATTGAGATAGACCTTGATATTATCTACTGTGGAAGAGCCGTAACTTTTCAAATCAATATTCTCAGGTAATTTTCCTCTGTTATCCTTCTTTGCATTCTGCCAGTCAAGAAATATTCCATCAATACTCTTTTTATCAGGTATTGAGGATATATAAGAACCCGAGGCTCTATCAATCTCAATTTGAGGATAAGATGTATAAATTTTAAATTTCAGTGTTCCATATTTATTGCCACCGTTAACATAAATCGTATCAAGTATGGTTTTCTTATCAACTACTATTGGATTATCAAAACTCAATGTGTTATTCCCAATTCCCATATCAAAAGATTTTTCGTTATTCTCCCATTTTAAATCAACTCTCGCAGATGAGTTGCCAGTATTTAAAATGTTAATTTTATTTATCCCTATTTTCCCGCGATAGGAGTTCCACATCACTATTTTCTCAATCTCTGTACCCCCGGATGATGCCACTGTTCCTCCACTATACTCAATTGTAAGAGTTGGTTTTAAAGTGAGTATTGATGAATAGTGCTCCATCCCATCTTTATAATACAATAGAAATCTGGATTCTTTTCCAAAATTCATGGCCTTTATCTCAATATGATTTGAATCTATTCCAGCATCAAAATTGCCAGATTTGAGCCAAGAATTATTATTGAATCTGAGAAACACCTTTGTGAGATTTCCCCTGTGTCCATAAATCATGAGAATATATTCCACGCCCAATTGGTTCACGGGATATCCTGTATTCTTATTTCCATCTTTATCAACCAATATTGCAAAGTATTGAAATGAAGAATTAACAAAGAATCCGTGAGATGCAGTATAAATATAATCATAGCCATCGTAATTTTTAATTTTAAAATCCGTGAAATACGGAGAAACAATATTCAGGGATGGAACATTGCTCCAGTCATTAAATTTTCCATCAATGGCAATTGGTGGTGAAGAGCCGTAGGTCAAAATTGCCGCCATTAAAATAGGCACGATTATTATGAAGGAGAGAATTAATGCAGAGAGCCCTCTTTTTTTCTCAACTTTTATCTTATATGGTCCTGAGCCATTAACAAGTCCATTAATCATTCCCTTCTTGTATAAATCTCTTAACTTGTGGTGCTCAAATCTCCGTGATATATCCACTGTTTCTTCTCCCTCCTCCTTCTCCTCCTCCTCAATCATCTCAAGTTCCAGTGTGCTAGCCTTGAATTTAAAATCTGATGCTTTTCCTTTTAAATCAATATCTTCAAGAATTTTTTCCCCTTCTCTCCAGTGCTCTGGATTTGCAGGCTCTTTATAAATATTTACTATGACCTCTGCTAATCTATCCACCTCTTCTTCATAATTCTCCGGAGGAAAGAAAAACTTATGCCCGCATTTATGACATTCATACTCTATCTCGCTTACAATTGCACCGCATTCCGGGCATCTGAATTCTTCAAATATTGTCTCCTTAGGCACAATATAATTTCTATCAACCATTTTTGCATATCTCTGTATTTTCTCTGCAATTTTCTCGCTAAATCCATCAAGCTCTGCAATATCTTCAGTCTTGCATTTTTTTATTATATCTAAAGTAAAACCATTATCTTCAAGAATCTTTGAGCGTAATTTTCCCACGAAGGGAATTGATATCATAAATTCTTATTGTCTTGCCACTATTTAAATGTTTCCCAAGAAAATTATCTTTGTGTGTTATACTCATCTCATATTAACTTTTTCCATTTCAATTTTTCAAAGAGAGAAATCGTTTTATAGTTTATCACAATCTTATGCTCATGCTGATCAAAAAGATTGAAGAATGGTTAAAAAAAGGGCAAGATGATGCAGAGGACCTTGTTGATTTACCATGGAATGTGAAAAATGAAAATGGAGTACTGGAGGCACAGCATCCAAAGATTCCGTTCATACTGTATGTGAAGGAGGATGAAAATTTTGTGAGATTGAGGGTATATACAGGCATCAATACTGCACTTTTAAATCAGGAAGAGCGGCTTGAAATAACAAGGGCTCTGATGATTCTAAATGGAGAAGTTGATTTGCTCAAATACACTCTTGAGGGACTTGATGAAGGTGTGGTTTTGAGAATTGATTTGGATAAGGCATCATTTGACAAGAAAATATTTGAAGACTCACTGACCTCAATACTTGCAGGTCTCTATCTCATGGTGAGGACTCTCCATTTGGAAGAAGAATTCAGCCAGCAACTTATGGATAGAGTTGTTGGGATGGTCAAAGATAGGCTTCAGGCAGGAGCCACAAGGGATAAACTGGTAAAATTCCTTATTGAAAAAGTGGGTTTGAAAAAAGATAATGCCGAGGAGATAATAGATGAAGTGATGAAAAACATAAAGAAAGAGAACATGGTAGATTATGCGTAGGTGATGAGAATGGACGAATTTGAGAAGAGTGTGGAGGACATATACAGGGCTTTGGATGGAAAAGTTGAGAAGGATACGATAAGGGCAGAACTTAGAAAATGGCTTACAAATTTCCAGGTTACAATGAGTGAGGCAAAGAGAAGCATAGTATCAAAACTTGGGGGAAATATAAAAAATCTGCCAAGAAATGAGAAAAAAATTGAAAATTTGATGCCAAATGAAGGGCGTGTTGATGTGAGGGTAAAGGTAATAAGTATAAATTCTAGGGAAATTGAGGTTGATGGTTCAAAGAGAATAATGTATTATGGAATAGTAGGTGATGAAACAGGCACAATTCCGTTCACTGCATGGCGATTGGATGTGAAACTGAACAAGGGAGATTGCATTGAAATAAAAAATGCTTACACAAGGGAGTGGCAGGGTCAAACAAAATTGGTAATTGGAAATAATACAGATGTTAAATTATTGCCTCCAAATTCTGTGGAGGTAAAGATGAACATAAAACCCGCAAAGATAATAGAACTCCATCCGGGAATGGGAATCGTAGAAGTAATAGGCAAAATTATGGATGTTGAGAAAAGAGAGATAAATGTGGATGGAGTTCCCAGAGAAGTTTACAGTGGAATAATTACCGATGATACCGGTGAGATACCATTCACATCTTGGGATATTGAGGTAAAAAAAGGTGATATTCTCAGAATTTCTGGAGGTTATGTATCAACATTCAGAAAGATGCCTCAATTGGTATTTGACACAAGAGCAACAATCAAGAAAGAGGATATTAAATTTGAATTAAAAAAGATGCCAATAAGCATTGAAAGTCTTGAAGGGCGTGGTGGATTCAATGTTCTTGTTGAGGGAGTTATAATTGATATTAAAGATGGAAGTGGCTTGATTTATCGCTGCCCGGAATGCGGGAGGGTTCTAACATCAACAATGTGCCCTGAGCATGGAAGGGTGACACCAAAACCGGATTTGAGAATAAAGGCAATATTGGATGATGGGAGTGGTGCAGTTATGTGCATTTTCAATAGGGAGCAGACCGAAAACATTTTAGGATTTGGTATGGAAGAGGCAATGAAGAAGGTTCAGGGAAATCTTGGAAACCCCACAATTATAAAGGAGATTGTGGAGGATAAGATGATTGCAAAACCCATGCAGGTTCGTGGGAATGTAATAAGCGATGAAAAATATGGATTGAGAATGCTCGTGAGAGATTATAATTTTTTGAATCTTGAAGATATAGCCAAGAAAGCAGAGAAGATGCTTGAGGAGATGGGGTGGTAAAGATGGTAAGAGAGCCAGCATGGAGGGTATTTTCTTCAGAATACAATGCATCCAAGTATTACATAAAGGCGGAAGAGCCAAAGATGCCAAGTTATGTAATTACACCACTTGGAGCAAAAATAAGTCGCCTGTTCATTGTGGGTGTTCTCACAGAGGTGAATGTTATAAGCGATGAGGTTATCAAGGCAAGAGTTGCCGACCAGACAGGAGCATTTTATCTTCTGGCTGGAAAATACAGACCTGAGGTGAGGAGAGTTCTTGAAAATACAAAAGTGCCACAATTTATGGCAGTTGTTGGGAAGGTCAATGTGTATAATCCCAGAGAAAATCTGATGTATGTATCTGTTGTTCCGGAGAGAGTTAGAATCGTTAATGAGATTCTGAGGGACTACTGGGTTTTTGATACTGCAAGAAAATTGAAGATGAGAATTGAGGCAATGAACGAGGCTTTGAAGATGGAAGAGGTGAAAGTTGAGAACTTGATAAGTTTGGGATTTTCAAAGAAGATTTCAGAGGGGATAGTTACTGCAATAAAATACTATGATAGGATAAATATGGAGGTATACATAGATATGCTTAAAAATGCCTTAAAACATCTTCTACCTGAGTATCAGGCAATGGGCTATGAACTGCCAGGTGTTGAGGGCGGAGAAGAGGAAAAGGAGATTGAAGAAGATACCGAACTTGAAAAAAAGGTACTGGATTTGATAGAAGAATTGGATACGGATTCCACTGGCGTGTCTTATGAAGATTTAGTTGAGAAATCTGGAATCAGTGATGAGAAACTGGATGAGATCATTCTATCTCTCCAGGAGAAAGGGGATATATACGAGCCAGTTTTGGGGAAATTTAAGAGAATTTAAATTATTTGTTCTTTATTTCTTCTATCTCTTTCCTGAATGATAATTTTAAAAGTGGTGGGGTGATAAGAGTTGTCACCGTTACAAATACCATCGTTGCTGCCACGAAGAGAGGTATGTGAGAAGGTTCTATTGCGTGTGCAGTTATAGCAACGGTTAATGACACAAGAGCAACTTCCATTCTTGGAATTGAGCCAATACCCATCTGCCATGCTTTATGCCATTCAAATCCTCCAATTCTGGCACCTATACCTCGCCCAATGATTTTTCCAAATATTGCATCGGCTAATATAACCCCCGCAAGTATCAATGCATTTAAATTTGTAAAAACTCCAAGGTCAATTTGAGCACCTGTGTAAACAAAGAAAAGAGGAATTAAAAGCCCGTATCCAATTGCACGGACATCATTTATTATTATTCTTTTTTCCTCTACCCTGCTTAGAGTTATGCCTGCAAAATATGCCCCCTCTATTGCAGCCCCAAAACTGAATTCGGCAAGGGAGCCAAATAAAAGCATCACGCCAAGAATCACACCAAGAAGTGCTTTTTCACTCCTTATATGCTTTCTTGTAAATTTTGCTATATATGGCATATAGTACCAGGCGGCAATTAGAGTTACTACGAAAAATATTGTGAGATTTATACCAAATATTATCCAACTTCCAGTTCCCACTGCAAATATTATTAAAGCAATTCCTAAAAAATCATCCATTACACTGGCACTTAAACTCGCTGCACCAACATCTGTAGCAAGCATATTTATATCCATAAGCGTGCGGACTGTAACCCCTATACTTGTGGCAGTGAGTAATACCCCAAGAACAAAACTCTCATGCATGTTATATCCAAGGGCAATGCCAGATAGCCATCCAATAATCAGAGGAACAAATACCCCCATTACAGTTGATATTGTAGCCACTTTCCCCGTTGATTTCAACTGCTCAACATTGGTATCAAGACCTGCAATAAACAGAAGCATAATTATTCCAAGACGGGAGAGATACTGAAATGCAACTACCCCATGGAAAGATACTGCACTTCTTACAACTATCCAGTTTTTAAGCCAGATCCATGCAGCATTGCCAAAAAAATAGCCATAAAGAACCAATGTACCGAGAGTAATCCCAAGTGTTAATTCTCCCAAAACACCTGGAAGTTTTACCCTCTCAAATAGCGAGCCGAAGATCTTGGAGAGGATTAGTACGATTCCAATTGTGAAGAGGAATGCAGCGAATTCCATGGTGAGCACCTTCTAAATATTTAAGAAGGGGTAAATGTTTTGCAGGATAAATACTTTTTAAAATATGAGAAAATAAGAGAAGATTATCGCTGATGTTCCGATGATATCTGCAAGGGTTGTTATGAGTGGAATAACAACATTATCTGGGTCCAATTTCATCTTCAAACTCCCTATGGTGAGGTAATATCCAAGGAAAAGCAGAATAACTATGGATATGAGGGCAGAAAACCAGATCACAAGAATTGCACGAAAATCAAATGTGAGAAGAAATACAAACAGGGAGATTAGAGAATAAATAACCACTGCTATAACAAATATGGATAATATTTCCCTTCTAAAATACCTTCCATGAGGTATTATTTCAGGCTCCACAAATCCAAGATAGATAAATGAAGATAGCCTTGAAGATAAAACACTCCCGATGTTTCCAAGAGTCTCAAGAGTTGGAGGAAGGAGCAGAAGAAGAACTGCAATCTTATTTAGTTCCCATAATCCTCCAGTTATGAGTTCCAAAAAAGCAACTCCTATAAGAACTGGCATGCTCTGCGAGTATACTTTTTTTCCTCCCCTGTCATGAGATACCGTATTCATTATATAGATGATATAGAATAAAATAGCAAAAAAAATCAGGAAAATTATAAGGAAAAGATGGAAAATGTAGAGAAGTATTATTGCTGAGAATATAATGAAAAATACACTTACAAAGTCACCCACGCTTGATATTAATGGCACACCAACATTATCAGGGTTCCACCCTCTCTGATATGATTTAATACCTATATAAGCGGTTATGGGAGTTAAAATTGATGCTGTAAACAAATGAGTCACAAGTATTATGGTGGGTATGAAAATCAGATATGTAATATTCCCTGTTGAGCAGTAAGAAATAAAACCCGCCACAAAACCAACAATTAATGCAGTGGAGTATGCAAGCAATTTTGCTGTTTCTATTCCAATTTTTAATTTTTTATCTTTCAAATCCTCAATTTCTCCAAGATGTAATTTTGAACTCAATCTGGATATGAATGCCCCATAAACATTGCCACGCATATCAATAAGGGCTGGAATTACCATGAGAAGCCCCGGGATTGCCACAAAAACATAAACATATCTATTCAGCATGTATCCAGCAATACTATCAGCTATGAGCGCAAGAATAAGCGAGGAGAAGCTCTCCCGTATCATTTTCACATCGAGGCGGTGGTTCATCTGCCACCACCCCCATCATTTCACACATGAAAATGGATAAGTTTTATGGGTATAAAAAAGTAATCTCTCCTCTGAATATAAGCACATTCGGAAATCCTTTTATATTTGAAATCTTTTCCTTCTTTAAATATGTAAGAGGAAGGGATATTTATGAAGTCCTTAATTGGAGCAATAAAAGATGAAAACGAGAAAGAGATTGCAAAAATAACAGCCCCCGAGGATGAGGAACTCAAGGAACTTGTTGAAAAGTTGAAGGTGAATATAAAAATTGTTGGATGCGGTGGCGGTGGAAGCAATACCATAAATCGTATTATGGAAGAGGGGATTTATGGTGCAGAACTTGTGGCTGCAAATACAGACGCACAGCATCTTTTACAGATAAGAGCACATAGAAAGGTTCTACTTGGAAGAAGGAGAACACGGGGTCTTGGAGCTGGTGCAGACCCACTTGTGGGAGAGGATGCAGCAAGGGAATCAGAGGATAAATTAAGGGAGATTCTGCAGGGAGCGGATATGGTTTTTGTAACAGCAGGCATGGGTGGTGGAACTGGAACAGGTGGAGCTCAATTTGTTGCCAAAACAGCGAAGGAATTGGGAGCATTGGTTCTGTCGGTTGTAACACTTCCATTCAAAGCAGAGGGAAAATTGAGAATGGAAAATGCGATGTGGGGGCTTGAGAGATTGAGAAGATACTCGGATACAACAATAGTAATTCCGAATGATAAACTCCTTGAAATTGTTCCAAGATTGCCTTTGAATGATGCATTTAAGGTGGCGGATACTGTTTTGATGATTACAATAAAGGGCATAACCGAGATTCTCACAAAGCCCGGGCTTGTAAATGTTGATTATGCGGATTTGAAAACTGTTCTTGGTGCTGGCGGTGTAGCGATGGTGGGAATAGGAGAGAGCGATAGCACTCACGAAAGAGTTAAGGAGGCTGTTCAGGAGGCTATAAATTCGCCACTTATAGATGCGGATATTGCAGATTCAACTGGTGCTCTTGTGAGAATTGTTGGTGATGAGCATATGAGTGTTCAGGAAGCGCAGATGGCTGTTGATTTGGTTCAGAAGAGAATAAACAAGATGGCAAAGATTATATGGGGAGCAAGTGTGGATCCGGAGATGGACAACATGGTTCAGGTTCTTGTAGTTCTCTCAGGAGTGAAATCCCCATATTTCATAGAGAAGGGAGGATCAATTAAAGCCACAAGAAAGGTTGCAGGTGAAACCTTGGATAGTGATATTGACGTGATTGAATAATCGTGATATATTATGAAAAAAAGCGAGTTACAAAGTGCTGAAGAGAAGTTTCAATTTTATAAGATGAAGAGAGATGAGTTTAACGAACTTGCAAGGGAAATTAGAGAAGAAAGAGATATGCTGAGAGATGAAAAGGCAAAATTGATTGATGAGATGAAAGATGAGAAAGAAAAAAGAGATTCAATAGTAAAAATTATGAAGGAGCATAAGGAGAAGAGGAATGAATTAAGAGAGAAAATAAAAACTTTAATGAATTTTATGAGAGAAAGGAAAAAAAGTGCAGGGGGGAATATTGAAGAGGAATTGGAAAATGTTGAAAATAACATTGTGAGGATTGAGAGAGAGATACAGATTCAGCCCCATAAATTAAGTGAGGAGAATAGATTAATTGATGAGCTCAGAAAATTAACAAAGAAGAGGGAAGAACTGAAAAAAGAACTTGAGAAGAAGATGGAGGTTGTGGGCGAGATAAGAGATATTGAAGGAGAAGTTAAGAGATTGAGTGAGGAAGAGAAGAAAGAAAATGATGAAGTTAAAAAGTACTATGAAATTTCTCAGAAGCATCATGAGAATGTTGTTAATTTAAGTGAGAAAATAAAATATCTAAAGGATGAAATTGATGAAAAGCATAAAGAATATATGAAGATGAGGGAGAAGGCAAATAAATACCATGAGAAGATGCAGGAAATGCTCCAAAAGATTATAGAGATTAAAGGAGAGAGAGTAAAGAAAAAGGAAGAGGAGAAGAAAATTTTAAATGAACTAACAGAAAAATCAAAGGAAATCATGGAAATAAAAGACGAAGATGTTGATAAATTCATCGGCGAGTTAAAGAAAAAGAAGAAGATTAAATATCCTTAAAATATTGGGGTTATATTTTTATACTAAACTCCTATTCAGATTTGCCCCTGCAATAAATTGCTCCGGTGGT
>CAZVSZ010000047.1:0-9600 GCA_964630095.1 uncultured Thermoplasmata archaeon
CTTATACCTCTTCAGAAATTTATAAAATTGGAAAGTGTTAAGTATTTCAAAATGATAATGTATTGTGCCAAAATTATTTAGAATCTCATCTCCCGGAAGGATAAATCTTATAGGCGAGCATACGGATTATTCTTTCGGCTATGTAATGCCTATGGCTGTAAATCTCTATACCTTTTTTGATGCAATAATAAATGAAAAAGTAAATATTTATTCAGAAAATTTAAAAGATTGGTGCAAATTTGACCCTTTGAAAATATATAAGAAAAATGATTGGACAGACTATATAAGGGGAATTTATAATACTCTTCTTAAAAGGGGTTTTAATATTGGGGGATGTAAAGGAAAAATTTATGGTAATCTTCCCATGGGTACTGGATTAAGTTCATCTGCAAGTTTTGAACTTGCAATTCTCTATTTTTTGAACTTAGTATATTCCCTCAATCTCTCTCGTTTGGATATGATAAAAATTGCAAAATACTCTGAAAATAACTTTGTTGGAGTCCCATGTGGAATAATGGACCAATTCGCTGTGGCGATGGGAAAAATGCAACATACCATATTTTTGGATACTGAAACAATGGAATATGAGTATATAAAAATTCCAGAGGACATAAAATTTTTAGTTTTTTATACAGGAATAAAGAGAGAACTTGCAAAATCAGGATACATTGAGAGAAGAAAGATGATGGATGAGGTTTTGAATATTACAGGAAAAAAATCCTCAAAATATATAACAATGAAGGACATATCAAAACTCCCTGAAATTTACAAGAAGAGAGTTGGTTATGTAATAAGAGAAAATGACAGGGTTTTAAAGGCAAGAGATGCTTTAAAGTCTGGAAATTTGAAGGATTTTGGGGAAATTCTAACAGACTCACATTGGGATATTTCCAGAAATTATGAGGTGAGTTCAGAGGAATTGGATTTTTTTGTAAATTTTGTATTAAAACATGGTGCTCTTGGTGCGAGGCTTACGGGTGCGGGCTTTGGGGGCTCAGCCCTTGCAATATTCCCAAATGAAGGGTTTAAGAATTTTGAAAAGGAGATAAGAAAAGAATATATGGGAAGATTCCCATATAAACCAAAATTATTTATGGTGAAATCCACTGATGGAGTTAAATCTCTGGAGATGAGGTAGATGTATTCTCTCATATTTCATGCAAATCTTCAGTATGCAGAAATACCAAAAAAAGATATTGAAAAGGTAATAGAGAAATCCTATATTCCAACAATTAAGAGACTTCTAAAGTTGGAGATTCCTTTTGGCTTAAATATCACAGGCTATTCCTTAAATTTTCTCCCCAAATTTCTAATATCGTTAATTGGAGAGGGTATAGATAGTGGTCTAATTGAACTCACGGGCACATCTTACACCCACGCGGTTCTTCCACTATTATCCTTGGACAGGGTAAAAGCACAAATTGAAAAAGATTTGAATTTGAAGAAGAGTTTTTTCAATACAAATATCAATCTATTCTGGCTTCCCGAGCTATCTTATGATCCAATAATTCCTGCAATTTTGAAGGATATGGGATACAATGAAGTATTTGTGGATGGTGAATCTCTTCTACTCTCAAAAATTCCAAATACTGCAATTAAGAATATTGAATCTCCATATCATAACTTGCTAAAAGCACATTACAGCAAACATAAATATTTTAACTATATCATGGGCTTGCATCAATTAAAAAAATCCTTTTCTCAAGTGTTTGGAGGAAAAGTAAAAATTATGGGTGTGAGGGATATAACAGGGATACCCGTATGGGAGCCACTAAATATTGGAGTCATGCTCACAGTAGGTAACTTTCCCTTTATAGATGAGAGAAAATTGGTAAGGTGGATTAAAAACATAGACAATGTCATCCTCTACGGTTCAGACTTGGAATTTTTCGGATATAGAAATTTATCAGAAAGAAGATTAAATTTTGGGAAACTAATATTTCTGATAAAAAATCTCCCTGATAAATTAGTGCTTCCAAGCAAACTTCCATTTAGTGGTAAGGGATTTTATCTGAAAACATCATCATGGGCTCCCGATAAATCTCTTGATCTCTGGAGAAAAGATGAAGATAATCAGAGGTTAAACTATCTCTCTTCATTTATAAGTAATTGTGAAAAATCCTTCTTAGCGGAAAACAGTGATGCAAGGGGATGGGAACCTATTCCAGAAAGAAGATTGGATGCTTTTAAGGCAATTTATGAATGCTGGAGGGATAAAAATGGATAGATATAGAAGATTTATATCCATAATTCTGTTAGTTCTCATGGCAGCATTTTTGATGGCAGACCAGAACCTTCTTGCTCCTAATTATCAGCAGATTATGGGGGAATTTGGGATAAGTGAAACTCAGATGGGTTTGGTTTCTACAGTATTTGTGGCAACTAGTGCTCTTATAACAATAGTTTGGGGATATCTTTCAGATATAAAGGGAAGAAAAAGATTACTTGTTATCGGGGTTTTAGTAGGGGAAATTCCCTGCTTTCTAACTGCTTATGCTCAGAATTACTGGCAACTGTTAATTTTAAGATTATTCACGGGAATCGGCATTGGGTCAATAATACCAATAGGTTACTCTCTCATTGCCGATATGTTCCATGGTGAAAGAAGAGGAAGAGGATACTCATATATTCAAACTGCATTTGGATTTGGCACTCTTTTCGGTATGATTATGGCAGGAATAATTGTGAGTTGGAGACCTCCATTTATATATGCATCAGTTCCAAATTTTATTCTTGCTCCCCTATTCTATTTTATCGCAGAGGAACCAAAAAGAGGTGGTGGGGAGGATGTTTTGGAGGATATTATTATCAGGGGATATGAGTATAATTATAAATTGAACTGGAAGATTGTGAAGAAATCACTGAAAACACCAACAAATCTCCTCATATTCTTTCAGGGAATTGTTGGAACTGTTCCCTGGGGTATAATTGTATACTGGCTCATATCTTTTCTAATAGTTACAAGGGGAATGACCAAGGAAACTGCAACATTTGTATTATTAATTCTTGGAATTTCAACGGTTATTGGCACATTTATAGGTGGATTTGTTGGAGACTATTTTGAAAGAAAGACAAGAGGGGGGAGAGCAGTTATTGTTGGAATATCCATATTTATAGGGTTTTTTGCGGTTCTATTTCTTATTATTTATCCACTGCCAAGTAATCTTTCAATTGTGGACTGGATTATATTATCCATATATGCAGTATTTATACTTCAGTTTGTTTCTATAGCATCCCCAAATGTTCCAGCAATGATATCACAGGTAAATCTTCCCGAAGACAGGGGTACTGTATTCGGATTTTTTTACATTTTAAATAATGTGGGAAATTCAATAGGTCCACTACTTGGGGGAATTTTAATCAACACATTTGAGTTAATGGGCAATGCAAAGTCCCTGTCTTACGAGTATACTCTTATAATCGGTGTATTGTTCTGGATTCCTTGCGGGCTAACTTGGATATGGCTAAAAAGAACATATCCGAGGGATATGGATAATGTGGAAGATGTATTAGAAAAAAGAAAAGAAGATATTCTTAAAAGTTCTAATCTTTAACATTTTTCCCATATTTTTCTAAAATGGTATCTTCTAAAATCTTATTCTTTGCAATTTTCCCATATAAATATGCACTTTTTCTTGGAGTTCTTTTAAAATCATCATAGTCAATATTTATGAGTCCAAATCTTGGTCTAAATCCCTTATCCCATTCAAAATTATCCATAAATGACCAATAAAAATATCCCCTCACATCAATTCCTTCTCTAATTGCTTTATGGATATATTGTAGATGCTGAATTATGAATTCAATTCTCCAATCATCATCTTTTGTGGCTATACCGTTTTCCGTGATATATATGGGTCTTTTGTAACTGTTTGCAATCTTTATTGCCGTGTATATCCCCTCAGGATAAACACTCCAGCCCATCATCGTTTTTCTATCATCCTTTAAGGAATAATAAATATTAAAGAAGAATTTAAATGGGTTGATACTTGAACTTACAAAAACTCTATTGTAATAATTAACCCCTATAAAATCAGAATCACTTTTTATTACAGAATATTTTTTGATAATTGTTTGAAGTTTTCCACTCCAGATAGCATCCAAAAAATTTGTGTTGAATAATTTATGAATCCTATTTGCGGCTTTTTCGTCTCTTAAATTATCTGATTTTCTTTCAAAAACAGGTATGTTCTTCACAATCCCAATACTGACATTTTTACTCTTGAGAATTTCATAGGCTATTGCGTGGGCATTTAAAATATTTGCCTCAACCTTTCCCGCAGTAAAAGGATTTTTTATAAATGGTGGCATCTCTCCCATAAGATAGCCACCAGATACATAAACCATAGGCTCATTAAAAGTAGCAAAGAGACTCACACCATGAATATTATCTCTTATAACCCTTATATACTCCTCCCAATATTTTAAATTTTTCTTGTTTGCAAAACCTCCTTTGTCTACAAACCATTTTGGTAAAGTGAAATGGTGAAGTGTTGCCATTGGAACGATGCTGTTTTCATTAAGCAAATCTATAATATTTTGATACTTTTGAAGTGATTTTTCACAGATAACATTCTCTTTGGGGAATACCCTGCTCCACTCAATAGAGAAACGGTAGGCATTGTATCCCAATTTTTTCATCAGTTCAATATCCTCCCTGTACATCTCCCAGTGATTGCAAGTTTTTCCGGATTTATAGGGGAGTTTACCAATCTGTTCGTAATACCACCAGTCATTCCATCTGTTTTCTCCTTCAATCTGATGTGCCGCTGTGGCAGTTCCAAATAGAAAATCCTCAGGAAATTTTAACATAAACAGGATAGAAAAATATGACTATATAAAATTTGGCTATATTCATATAACATTCTTTTCAGCAATAAGGGCTGCACCCAATGCTCCAGAATTTTCTTTCCTAACTTTCTCAAATATGATATCATCTCCACTTACAAAACTTAAAAGTCTGTTCAATTCTTTTTTCATCGGCTCTATAAAAAACTCAAAAGCCTTTGAGATACTTCCACCAATAACAACTATTTCAGGGTCAAGAAGTTGAATTGCATACGATAATCCCATAGCCAAATTTTTTCCATAATTCTTGAAAAATTGTACCGATTTATAATCTCCTTCAATTGCAAATTCATGTATTTCTTTAATATTTTTTATGTAGTCTCCTCCAATTAAAGTTTCAAAGCACCCTCTCTTCCCACATTTACAAATCTTATTGGAGAAACCTTTTAAGTGACCAATTTCCATAGCACTTCCTCTCCCAATATAGGGCCTGTGATTCACAACAAGTCCTGAGCCAACACCAGTTCCAAGAGCAACAAGGAGAAGAGGGTCATATTTTTCATTCCTGAGATAATATTCACCATAAGCCATGGCAGTGCCATCATTGAGTATTTTTGCATCTGGAAATAAATAATTTAAATTTTTTTGTGATAGTTCCTCTATGTGGGGAGAGTGTATACATATCCCATCTCTCAAATAGCAGGGCACTCCAATTCCAACTTTTTTCTCTCCAGATTCTATTATTATTTTTCTGATGTCATTTAGAACTTTCCCGTTCTGAGTTTTATATTTCCATTTTTTTACAATTTCCCCATTCACAACTACAACCGCCAAAATCTTAGTTCCACCAACATCTATCCCTAGAGCCATAAATACATAATGTAAAAATACCAGATTAAATTTTGGGAAACGAAAGAGATAAATAATACCCTCCAATCCCAATTATATGGAGATTACAGAAAGGGAAATTGATAAGGAAATGAGAAATTCGTATATGGATTATGCCATGAGTGTTATTGTATCCCGTGCCTTACCAGATGTCAGGGATGGCTTAAAGCCTGTTCATCGCCGCATTCTTTATGGAATGTATCAGCTTGGATTATTTCACAATAAGCCTTATAAAAAGAGCGCAAGAATAGTCGGAGAAGTCATGGGTAAGTATCATCCCCATGGCGATATGGCAATTTACAATACTCTTGCAAGAATGGCTCAGGATTTCTCAATGAGATATATTCTTGTTGATGGGCAGGGAAATTTTGGCTCAATAGATGGTGATGCCCCTGCTGCCATGCGTTATACGGAAGCAAGATTATCCAAAATAGCGGAGGAGATGTTAAAAGATATTGATATGGAAACTGTGGATTTTACCCCAAATTTTGATGCAACACTTAAAGAGCCGGTTGTTCTTCCTTCAAAAATTCCAAATCTTCTGATTAATGGCTCAAGTGGAATAGCAGTTGGAATGGCTACAAATATCCCACCCCATAACCTAAAAGAGGTTGTGGATGCATTGATTTATCTGATAGAAAACAGGGATGCAGATGTTGCATCACTTATGAATTACATAAAAGGTCCTGATTTTCCTACAGGAGGCAAAGTTATTGGATATGATGGGTTAATTGAGGCATATACCACGGGAAGAGGAAAAATAAAAATTGTGGCAAAATATGAACTCAAAGACTCGGAAATTATCGTGAATGAGATTCCATACGGAGTTAATAAATCAAATCTTCTCAAAAAGATAGCATCACTTGTCAGAGAGGAGAGAATTAAGGGAATCTCGGATCTGAGGGATGAGAGCGACAGGGAAGGAATAAGAATAGTCATAAAACTGAAAAGAGATGCGAATTCTCAGGTTGTAATGAACCAGATTCTTGAGCATACAGAACTTGAGGTAACCTACGGAATAATAAATCTTGTTTTAGTGGATGGTGTTCCAAAGGTGATGAATCTCAAGGAATTATTAGAAGAATATCTAAAGCACAGAATGACAGTTTTGATAAGAAAAACGAATTTTCTTCTTAAAAAATACAGAGAAAGGTTGCACATAGTTGAAGGTTTGATTCGTGCGCTGGGAATGATTGATGAGGTAATAAAGAAAATTAAAGAATCACAGGATGTGAAAGAGGCGAGGAAAAATCTTGTAAACATGGGCTTCTCCGATATTCAGGCAAAGGCTATTCTGGATATGAAACTGCAGAAACTGACATCCATGGAGATTGAATCTCTTAAGAAAGAGGGTAACAATTTAAGAGATGAGATTGAAAAACTGGAGAATTTACTGAAAGATGAATCCCTGAGATACAGGATGATAAAGGATGAACTTTTAGATATGAAGAAAAAGTATGGAGATGAGAGAAAAACAGATATTGTTATTGGAGAGATTGAGAGGAGAAGTATTGAGGAGCTTATTCCCCAGGAGAAGGTTGTGGTGATCCTTACAAAGAGAGGATACATAAAAAGAATAAGTTTAAGTGAATACCGTGCCCAGTCCCGTGGGGGAAAGGGATTGATGGTAGAATACGGAGAAAATGATTTGCCTCAGGATGTGGTTATCTCAAATACGCATGATTATCTTCTCTTCTTCACCTCTACGGGGAAGGTATTTTCAATTAAGGCTTATGAAATTCCTGAGGGTTCAAGGAGAAGTAGGGGGAGGGCAATTATAAATGTGATAAGAAAAATAGAGGGAAAAGTTGTGAGGTGTCTGAACCTTGCAGATTTCTCAGGTACTGTATTTTTCGCCACAAAAAATGGAATTGTGAAGAGAACTTATGCAAGTGCATTTTCCAATATTAGAAGTTCTGGAATTCGGGCAATAACATTTGACGAAGACGACGAACTTATTGATGTAAATATAACATCGGGAAATGATGATATTTTCCTTTTCACAAAACTCGGAAATGCCATCAAATTTGATGAGAATGATGTTCGTGTAATGGGAAGAAATGCAAGGGGGGTAATAGGAATAAAATTGCGGGATGGTGATAAGGTCATATCATCGGGTGTGAGTTCTGAAGGAAAATATGTATTTACAATTCTCTCATCTGGCTACGGAAAGAGAACACCGCTCAATGAATACAGAAGAATTAAAAGAGGGGGATACGGAGTAAGAAACATTATCACAAGAAATTCTTATGTGATAAAAAGCATGATTGTATGCGAGGATGATGATGCAATACTCCTAACCAAGGAAGGAATGAGCATAAGAATCCCAATTAGTGGAGTATCTGTTTATGGAAGAAATGCAAGGGGTGTTAAATTAATAAAACTGGAGAATGAGGATATGGTAATAAATGCAGCAAAAATAAGAGATTAAAGTAAATCTTCAAATTCTTCAATTAGTTCTGGATATTTCTTCTGAACTGCTTCAAGAATTGCTCTCACGGAGATTTCTTCAATTTTCACCTCGGAGACTGCATCCATGAGTTTATTCAATGTATCATCACTTAACTGTGATAATTTTTCTTTGACAAACCAGTTACGAAGATGTTTTCTTCCCCATTTTTCTTCAACTCTCTTCTGATATTCCCTGAGGCATTCTTCACTCGGGTTATCTATGCATTTCGCAGCAATCTCACCTGCCCATTTTCCAGAACGGCATGCATTGGCTATTCCCCCTCCCGTTATTGGGTCTATCAATCTTGCAGCATCACCAACAAGCATTATTCCATTACCAACTATTCTCTTTGGCACTGGGCAAACTGATACAGCACCAGTAACAATCTGTAATACTCCTCCCTTTTTGAGATTTGAGTGCTCTTCTATGAATTTATCAAGATATTTTTTTACCTCTCCCCGAGATTCCAGTTTATTCAGCGATACACCTATGCCCACATTTGCTTCATTCTTACCCTTGGGAAAGAGCCATACATAACCTCCCGGAGCACAGGAACCTATGTAGAAATGAGTGAATTTTTCCTCAATATCAATGTTTGTCATCCTATACTGTATACAGGATACAATATCCCTCTCACGGACAACGGTATTCAAACCTGCCCATCTACCAACCTGGGATTCAAAGCCATCTGCACCGATTACAACCTTTGCACGAACTTCAACTTCTTCTCCAAATCTTCTCACTATGGCTCCTTTAACAGCTCCATTCTCCCTTATAATATTTATTGCTGGACTTTTTAACCACAGCTCAGATCCTTCTTCAACAGCAAGGGATGCAAGATACTTATCAAAATACTCACGATTTAAAACAAATCCAACTTCGTTGCCCGCCATCTCTGCTGATAATTCTATTATGCTTCGCTCGTCAGGTGAGTAAATTTTTGCTCCTCCAATCTCTGCATCAATCCATCTTTCATCTGGCTCAATTTCAACATCTTTCATCCAGTCACGGGATATCCCTTCAGCACATCTCACTGGCACACCAATCTCTGCTCTTTTCTCTATGAGCAATGTTTTCAATCCATGACGGGATGCATATCTTGCAGCCATACTGCCCCCAGGACCTGCACCAATTACAAGAACATCACACTCATATTTCATTGCGACCACCAGTCTGCGGAAATCGCTCCCACAGGACACACTCGTATGCAAAATCCACATTTTACACATTTCTTTTCGTCTATCTCAACATGAGTCTCATTGAGAAACATGCAGTTTACAGGGCATGAGCCAACGCATGCACCACAGTAGTTGCAAATAGATGCATCAACCTTCATCATACTTAACCCTCTACCCCAACTACATTTCCATGCCTCTTTCTGTATTCCTCAAGAGATATTGAGAATTTCTTCTCAACCGCAGTTCTGAATACTGGACCAGAATTATAGGCGCAGAAGGATATGAGTTTTAAAT
>CAZVSZ010000048.1:0-9589 GCA_964630095.1 uncultured Thermoplasmata archaeon
ACAGGGCTGCTCCCTTTGTAACCTTTATTACTCTCCATTCACCTTGAAGGCTTTGTGATGCCTCATATCCGTTTTGTCTGAGCCAGTTTGCGAGTCTGTTTGCCACTTCGTCAATTCCAATTTTGGGTTCCTTATACCATGCGTCTATCATAGAGCATGTAAATTCCTCAAACATTAAAAAATTTTGTTATTCATTATACGGGATTTATAGAAAAACATAAAATATCTCCCGAAATCATCATCCTTAAATAATTTCTCACTTTACCATATTTATGCTTGACATAAAACTGATAAGAGAGAATCCAGAACTGGTGAGGGAAAATCTGAGAAAGAGATTTAAAGATACAGCGATGGTAGATGAAATTCTCAAATACGATGCAAAGTGGAGAGAAAAGTTGAAAGAGATTGAAGCACTCCGCCATAAGAGAAATGAGAAAAGCATTCTTATAGGGAAAATTGTGAAGGAAGGAGGGGATGTCAAATCTCTCAAAGAGGAAATGAAAAATATAAATGAGAAAATAAAAGATTTAGAAAAGAAAGTTGAAGATTATAGAAAAAACAGGGATTATCTTCTTATGCATGTTCCAAACTTAATAAGTAGCAATGTGCCCATTTGCGAGGGAGAGGAAAATTCTGAGGTAATGAGAGCATGGGGAAAAGCAAAAGTGATGAAGGATCATATTGAATATTTCAGGAAAAATTCCCTGAATATGGATTATGAAATTATTGAAAAAAAACCGATAAGTCATGTGGATATAATTGAAAAACATGATCTGGCTGATATTATCACGGCTGCCAAAATTGCGGGTTCAAGATTTTATTATTTAAAGAATAAACTTGTGATTCTTGAACTCTCGCTCATAAGATTTGCCCTTGATTTTTTGGTTGAAAGAGGATTTACACCCATATCGCCTCCTCTCATGATGCATCGTATCCCCCTTGAAGGTGTAACAGACCTCTCCACCTTTGAGGATATGCTTTACAAGGTTGAAAATGAAGATTTATATTTAGTTGCGACAGCAGAGCATCCCCTTGTTGCAATGCACATGGATGAGATTCTTAGCGAAGAAGATCTGCCAAAAAGGTATGTTGGCATATCACCCTGTTTCAGGAAGGAAGCGGGGGCGCATGGTAAAGATACAAAAGGAATATTCAGAGTTCACAATTTCTATAAGGTAGAGATGGTAATACTCTCCAAGCCCGATGAATCTTGGAAGTATATGGAAGAACTGATAAACCATGCTGAAGAAATTACAAAAAAGTTGGAAATTCCATATAGGGTTGTGAATATTTGCAGTGGTGAACTTGGAGCAGTAGCCTCCAAAAAATATGATATTGAGGCATGGATGCCTTCGCAACAGAAATTTCGTGAGATAGTATCGTGCTCAAATTGCACAGATTATCAGGCAAGGAGATTGAAGATAAGGATGAGAAAGGGCAATGAAAAAATATTTGTGCATACACTGAACAGCACCGCATTAGCTACTACAAGAATGATGGTTGCAATAATTGAGAATTTTCAGGAGGAGAAGGGAATAAGAATACCCAAGGCTTTACAGGATTATACAGGATTTGAATATCTTTGCTGAATCATAGCCCAATTTTTTTTATAATGCTTTCAATTACAGGGTATGGAACTTGCAATGAGCATTGCGGGATTTGACCCCACCGGTGGGGCTGGCATTTTGAGGGATATAATAACATTCAGAAAAATAGGAGTTTACGGGGTTGGAATTGTAACCTCCATAACATATCAGAATACACACGGGGTAAGTGGCTATTTTTCTCTCCCGTCAGAATCTGTAGAGAGAGAGATTGATAAGGTAATGAAAGATATGAATATAAAATTTGCAAAGGTGGGAATGGTTGGAAATGGTGAAATAGCCGGTATAATAGCAGAGAAGATTAAAGAATATAAAATAAAAATGATTTTTGACCCGATTTTAGAAGCAAAAAATTCTTATCCTCTTATTGATAATGTGAAAAATATTTTCTCTCTACTCAAATCCTCATTTATAATTACTCCAAATATTTCGGAAGCAGAAATTTTGAGTGGCATGAAAATTAGAGGTGAGAAAGATATAATAAAAGCGGGAAAAATTCTAAGAGAGGAATTTGGAGCCATTGTTATAATAAAGGGAGGGCATTATAAGGGGGAGGATTATCTGATAAGCGAAGAGATTCATAAATTCAAGATGGAACACCTCGGGAAGGAAGTTCATGGAACTGGATGTTCATATTCTTCTGCCCTCACATCATATCTGGTTTTGGGATACAGTATTCTTGAATCTTTCAAAAAAGCAAGGATATTCATTCAGGGAGAAATTAAGAATAGTTTGAAAATAGGTCATGGCTGGGAGGTGCTTCCATGATATATCTCAGCTTCTCAAGTTATGATTCCTATAAAAAATGCCCCCTCAAATTCTATTATGAGAAAAATTATCCTCTTAAGGCAAATTATGCAGAAATGGAAATTGGAAAATTCATGCACAGATATTTTTATAGATTATTAATGAATGGAAAAATGGAAATAACTCCCGAGGACGCTTGGAAAAATATAAAAAAAGGAAGAAGAATAATTTACAATTTTGAGCCAGAAGCAGAAACAATTGAAGAATTGAGCGAAGAGTATAAATCTCTTGGAAATCATATCATCCTGAGGAGAAGTGAGGAGGAATATATAAGAAGAATAGAAGAAGAAATAGAAAATTCCGAGTATATGGTAAATGAAATTAAATATAATCCAAAGGAATTTGAGAAGCATATAAGTGAAAAATATGGAGAAGTTATATTTCATGGATACATTGATATTCTATTTGAAAATTTGATAGGTGAATTAAAAACAGGTTTTGAAACTGAGAGGGATAAAGAGCAACTGAAATTTTATTCTCTCCTTTTGTATCTGAGAGATTATAAAATTGAAGATGGATTTGTTATTTATCTCTTAAATAAAGATATAAAAAATTACGAATTTAAGATTGGAGAGATTGAAAAACTTCTTGATGATGCAATTCATGTGGCGAAAAATATTGAAAATGGGTATTTTAAAGGTAAGAAAAGCGAAATCTGTAATTACTGTCCATACAGGGATTTTTGTGAAGTGGATTCCTAAACTTTATATTCAATATCATATTATAGGTGAATATGAAAGGTGCGGGCTATGTTCTGGTAAAATGCAGAAAAGAAAGGGTGGAAGAGGTTTATAAAGAAATGGAAAAACTTGAAGAAGTAAAGGACATATATGCAATAAATGGAGAGTATGATATAATAGCAAAGATTGAGGTGAGTGACATTAGTAAAGTTCCAAATGCTGTTTTGAAAATAAGATCTGTGGATGGTGTGCTGGCAACAAAAACATTCACTGTGGTAAATCTTGAATAAGTGGTGCTATGCTGTTAAAATTTGCATATGATGGAAAATATTTCCATGGATACCAGAGACAGGATACTCTTCCCACAGTGGAAGGAGAGATTATTAAAGTTCTGAGAAAATTTGGTATTGGAGAAAAAATTGTAAGTGCATCAAGAACAGACCGGGGAGTAAGTGCCCTTGGTAATGTAATCTGGCTCAAAAACATGAAAAGAGATATAGAGGACATAATTGGAATTTTGAATTCAAATCTAAATCATATTTATTTTCATTCTTATGCTCTTAGAGATATTAATCCCAGACATGCAAGGCAGAGATGGTACAGATATCATATATTAACTGATACAAATTACGATAGATTGAAAGAATGTGCAAAAATATTTGAAGGGGAGCATGATTTTAGAAATTTCACAAGGGCAAGAAAGAATACAGTGTTGAGAATAGATAAGATAAAAGTAAATAAAATTGAAAATGTTGTTATAATTGATTTCTTTGCTCAATATTATCTATGGAATATGATAAGAAGAATTGTTCCGGCGATGGAATCATGTTCCAGGAAAGATTTTGGAGAGGATATATTTAAAGAGAGAAGAAATTTCGGACTGGCAGAGCCACATGGTTTGATTCTAATGGATGTGATTTACGATTTTCCATTTGATAAGATGAGGATTAAGAAAAAATGGAGGGAAAAGATTGGAGAGAATTATCTCTCATCATTAATTTATTACTATCTTGCAGGGATCTGAAGTTATCCGAAAGAGATTTAAGTTATTATGTCATAGTTCTCCTCATGATAATTGCAGAAGTTACACTAACCCCGCTTGGGAAGGGAACGAGTGTATCAAAATATGTAAAGAAAGCATACGAGGCGATAAGAGCATGTGGATTAAAAATTGAATTGACTCCAATGAGTACTGTTATTGAAGCAAGTAGAATTGAAGATATATTTGATGTGGTGATGAAGGGAGAGAAGGCGATGATTGAAAGTGGTGCAGAAAGGATAATAATTGACATTAAAATTGACCATAGGCTTGATAAGGAGGCCACAATGGAATCAAAGAAGGAGGCAGTTTTAAAGCAAGCAAAAATATTATAAATTAAAGTGGAATTACCCTTATGAAATACTTCAAGATGGATGACTTTGATTTAAGGGGCAGAACAGTATTTGTGAGGGTTGATGTTAACTCACCGATAGACCCAATAAGTGGGAAGATACTTGATTATACAAGATTTGAGGCGCACAGACAAACACTGCAGGAATTAGGGAGATCTAAGGTTGTGATTCTTGCACATCAAAGCCGCCCTGGAAAGAGAGATTATCTGAGTTTAAAACCACATGCTGAAGTATTCACAAATATTTTGAAGAAGAAAGTTAAATTTGTTGATGATTTATTTGGTAAGCATGCTCAAGAAGAGATAAAAAAAATGAGGAATGGAGACTACATTTTACTTGAAAATACCAGATTTTATGCGGAAGAATACTGTCTGAAGAAGAATTTTGAAAATACACATATCGTTAATAATCTTTCACCTTTGGGGGATTATTTCATAAATGATGCATTTGCTGCGGCACATAGAGCTCAGACAACACTCATAGGATTTAAAAATGCAATACCTATGATTGCAGGAAGATTGATGCAGAAGGAAATAGAAATGCTCACAAAGTTCATGGTTATGGATATGCATCCCAAAATTGCCATTCTTGGAGGAGCAAAGGCTGATGATTCTCTTGCTGTTGCTGAAAATTTCCTAAATAAGGGAGTTGTAGACAAAATATTAACTGGTGGTGTAGTTTCATTTTTCTTTCTCTTAGCAAGGGGATACAATATTGGAGAGGGAAGTATGGAATATATAAAGAAGGAATTTGAGAACTATGGAGAAATTGTAGATAGGGCTAAGAAATTAATTGATAAATATGACGATATGATAGAGATACCAGAAGATATAGTTGTAAATGAAAAGGGAAAGAGAAAAGGTATGAAAGTTGACTCTCTTCCCAGTGAATATCCCATTTATGATATAGGTCTTGATACCACTGTTAAATATGCAACGATGCTAAAAGATGCAAAGGCAATTGTGGTTAACGGCCCAATGGGAGTATTTGAAATATCAGAATTTGAATTTGGAACTAAAGAGGTTTTTAGAGCAGTAGCAACATCACAGGGATTTAAAGTTGCAGGGGGTGGACATACAATAGCAGCAATTGAAAAGTGGGGATTGAAAAAGAGATTTGACCATATTAGCACAGGTGGAGGCTCACTTATAACATTTCTCTCAGGTGGAGACATGCCAGTTTTAAGTGCTCTTGAGGAATCGTACTATGAATTTTCAAAGGAATAATCATATTAATTTTTTCTTCTTGAAATAATATATCATGAGAAGGCCTATAAATAGCATCAGGAGAAGTGAATAATAATACCCAAAACTCCAGTATATCTCAGGCATGTTTCTGAAATTCATACCATATATCCCCGTTATCAAAGTTAGAGGCATCATTATTGTTGCTATAACTGTTAGAATTTTCATTATCTGGTTCAATCTTGAGGTAAGGGTGTTTTGCATTAACTCTATTGCAACCGTGGTGCCATCAACAAGATATTCAACATCATATATCAATTCATTTAAGTCTCTTAGAACATTTTTCATCTCCTTGATCTCAATTCCCTCATCAATTATCACTTCCACAGTGTTTCTCAATCTAATATAATCTCTATGAATCAAAAATAAAAATTTTTTGATTTTTAATATTGTGTGAAGGGTATCTTGCGAGTATTCATGGATTGAAACATTCTGTAACTTCTCAACTTTCTCTTCCAGTCTATCAAGTGTTTTATATTCATATTGTAGAATACTCCATATTATCTGCCCTGCAGAATCTCTCCTTATAAGGAGATTTTTTATGCTATTCATTGCATCCTTATCTCCTCTTATTCTTATCCCCCTCTCATCCCATGATATCTCCACGGAAAAAGAGTTGAATGTCTTTTCAAATTTATGTAATCTCAAAATCAAAATATTTCTTCCATTTTCAGCACGGTATCTGTTCCCCCCACTGACTTTCTCAACAAGGAAATCAATCTGAGCCATAAATGATAAAAGGATTTAATATATTTAAAAAAATCGCTATCTTTTTGCAATTTCTAAAAAATTTTTAAAAATTTGATAGCCATACTGAGTATGCTCTACCTCAGGATGAAACTGAACCCCGTAAATTGGCTTTTTCCTATGCTTAATTGCCTGATGTCTGCAATTCTTTGAATGTGCCAAAGATAACAGCTCTCCGACTTCTTTTATCTCATCATTATGACTTTCCCACGCTATAAAAGAATCTGGAAGTCCCGCAAATATTTCATCATGGTCATCTATAAAAATTTCAGTTTTTCCATACTCAGGAAACCTTGCAGGGCCACATTTTCCATTAAAATGCTCCGCCATTATCTGTGCTCCAACGCATATTCCAAGAATTGGTACCTCAAGCTCCTCTAAATACTCCTCCTGATTACCTAACTTGCTTTTTTCATAGAATATACTTGGTGCTCCACCTGATAGAACTATTGCATCTGCATCCTGAATATCGGAAATAGAAATTGTATTTTCCACTATTTTTGCATCTGTTCCAAGATATTTAAGCACTCTCCACTCTCTGTGAGTCCACTGTCCTCCGTTATCAATTACATATACCTTCATATTCTCACTTGGAAACTTCAACATCCAGCGCCGAAGATATTTCCTTGTACCTGTTTCTTATAGTTACTTCAGTTACACCAGCTACATCTGCAATTTCTTTCTGAGTTCTTGGCTGGTTAAGCATGTTGGCTGCAATGTATATTGCCGCAGCAGCCACTCCTGTAGGACCTTTTCCAGAGGTAATTCCCATATCCGTTGCCAATCTCACAACATCCTGTGCTTTCATCACCACATTCTTATCCAGCCTTAACTTGCTACAAAATTGAGTTATGTATGAATTTGCTGTTGTGGGCTTCAAATTTAGATTTAGTTCCTTTGTAAGGTGTCTGTAGGCACGTCCAATCTTCTTTTTATTTAACTCACTTGCCTTAGATACTTCATCCAGTGTTCGGGGCATATCTATTTTCCTGCATGCAGCATATATGCTTGCTGCCACTATGCTCTCTATACTTCTCCCCCTTATGAGATTCTTCTCAACAGCCTTACGATATATTATTGCTGCGGTTTCCCTCACATCTTTAGGAAGTCCCATCTTGCTTGAAACATTATTCAATTCTTGCAGCGCAACTGATAGATTTCTCTCCGCTGCATTACTTACACGAATTCTCTGATGCCATTTTCTAACGCGATATATCTGTGCTCTATTTTTATGGGGAATTCTCTTCCCATAAGAATCCTTGTTACTCCATGATATTTCAGTTGCAAGTCCCTTATCGTGCGATAAAAATGTCATTGGCGCTCCAGTTCTCGCCCTTTTCTCATCCTGCTCAGCATCAAATGCCCTCCATTCCGGTCCCTGGTCAATGAAGGAATCCTCAATCACATATCCGCAATCTCCACAAACAAGTTCACCACGCTCATAATCCCATATTAGATGCGTTGAGCCACACTCTGGACACCTCATCACAACCTCTTCTTTTGGCTTTTTTGCCATAATATCACCTATAAATTTTTTTTGGTAACAATCGGTAGTCAGCATACTATATAAAACTTTCGTTCATTTTACTAAAATAGTATTCTCTCTGCAACCCTTTTTACTTTATCCACATATTTTTTAGTTGTGACAACCATTATTGCCCAGTCCTGCACTTTTCTCATCTGAAGAGCCCTTGCAAGAGGTGAGAATTTTGAAAGGGGATAAATTTTATCACCCACCACAATTTTTATATTTGTCTTACTCAACCTTGGCTCAGATAAAATTACATTTCTCTCAGGTACATCTATAAGAACATATTTGGAGTCTATGCCAACACTTTCAGCAATTTCTCTCTCATATTTTCTTCTCTTCTTCAAATCAAATAGTTCAAGGAGTTTTTCTCTGTAATTTTTGTATTTTTCCAATTCTTCAAAATTTCTCACAATTGCCTTCTTAAACAACTTTCTGTATTTTATTCTCATTGCTATTTCCCTCGGATACCCTCCCTGTTCCATCAGGAGCGAAATCAATTCTGAATCGTTCATACGATATATATCAAGCCAGTTTTCCATATCAATTTCTTCCACCGCTCTTGATAACATTAACTCTCCAATTCTGTTTGTCTTGTGAAAATAAACCGAAGAATACATAAGAGCACGGGCAACAAGCATCCCCTCCAATGCTGGAACTCCTTTCTTATCAATCATCAACTCTCCATTTTTTATTTTTATTGTATTCATAATCCTTTCAACATCAATGGTGCCATGTGCAACACCCGTATAATGGGCATCCCTCAGTAAATAATCTATCTGGTCTGCATCTAAATTTCCGTTTATTATATTTACAAGGTAATTCTTCTTATCTCCGAAATAACTCTGCTTTTCATCAACATTTAGAATATCAATACGGGAATTTGTCTTTCCAAGAATCATTGCACATATCATATCTGTATTAATTGAATAATCATTCAGAATTTCATGTATTCTCTCCCTCTCTTCCATATCAATTCCCTCAAGAATATCTATTTCTCCCTTTATTATCTTCGTTGTTATTTCCATATGGTCAAGTTTCATTTTCTCATAAAGCAGATATTCAAGAGTATGCGAATATGGTGAATGTCCTAAATCATGGAGCATCCCAGCAACCTTAAGCATTTCTATCTCATCCTTTGAAAGATTTAATGCAGAACCCATTCTTCCAGCAATATATCCCACACCAAGAGAATGCTCCAGCCTCGTATGATTTGCTCCTGGAAATACAAGATATCCAAGACCCAATTGCTTTATTCCGTTCAATCTCTGCATCTCCGGAGCATCTAAAATTTTCAGTGTTGAGCCTTCAAATTTTATGCTTCCATGAATTGCATCATGTATTATCTTGAATTCTGACATAATCGGGAGATGAATTTATATTTAATAAAGATTTTTAATTTTTCTCTCCCTCCCAGCCTTCGGCTGGGTATATATCCTCCTTTACACTCTCTCTTAAAAAGAAAGGGAAATAAAGGGTGACTTGAATTCCTTAAAAACATGAAAAAGAATGAAACGAAGATTCAATTACATTGAGAGTATTCTCTTTTCCACTTCACAGATTGAGATTTGAGAAGGTATTTCTTTC
>CAZVSZ010000049.1:0-9520 GCA_964630095.1 uncultured Thermoplasmata archaeon
TCATCGTAGCTTCCAGTGCCTGACGCATTGCCTTCGCACCGCTTCTTGTTCCATCTGGATGTCCATGAACTCCTCCACCTGCCTGAATTACAATGTCCTTTCCAAGAATTTCTACTACTGCTGGAACATGCCCGGGATGAAGCCCACCAGAGGCAACAGCGAGAACTGGCTTAATATTATTCCACCTCTGCCCAAACATGAATCTGCTTGGAGAATATGGCACTATACTTTCCTGAATCTCCTCTCTTATTGCTTTCACCTCCTCCTCTCCACCTTCCATCTTGCCAACTGCTGAGCCGATATGCAGATTATCAACTCCTAATATCCTGTAAATCTTGGCAAGAGTTAGCATTGTAATTCCATGTGTTTTATTTCTTGTGATTGCAGCATGCATTGCCCTGTGAGCATGGATACCAAGTTTGAAACCTTCCTCACGAAAACTCTGCACTGAAGAGAATCCAGCAATAAAAACATCAATCATAACAAAATCATTGCCCGCCTCCTGCACGAGTTGTGCACGGCGAATCATCTCTTTATACGGTGCTGTTATATTCACAAGATAAATTTTTTTCTCTCCCGTCTCCTCCTCTGCTTTATCTTTCATCTCCAATGTTTTCTCAAGTCTCACTTCAAATTTATTAAAATCCTGATTTGCAAGATTCTCATCATCTTTCACTATATCCAGCCCTCCAATCCAAGATTCGTATGCAACCTTTGCATGCATCTCTGCTGGCAAACCTATTTTTGGTTTTATTATTGTTCCTAAAAACGGTCTATCATGAATATTTGTTATCTCTCTCACTCCTTCAACCCCCAATCTTGGTCCGGGATACTCTTTCAGAAGTTTTTCTGGAAATCTTATATCAAGAACTCTGAGATTCTCAACACTCTTCATACCGAATATGTTTCCAGCAACACTCGCAAGAATTGCTGGCATGTTTTTCACTTCAAATAATTTAAGGGGATATGCAATCTTTATTGTACCCGTAGGATAATCAATCTCATATACTCTTGCTCTCAAATTCTCCCATATCTCAGGTAATAAAGTTTTTAGAGTTGTCCATGTGCCTATTGATGATTCCTCCGCAATTTTATCTGCAGCATAATCTAAATCTCTTCCTCTCTCCGGTTCTGCATAGAACCACACTGTTATGTCATCATCGTCTGGCTCATAATTTAAATCTATGTATGTCATAATGGGATATTATTTTATGGAATTTAAACCTTCTTTGCTAAAGCTCTTCAACAAGAGATGGAGTTCTCCATGGGGAAATTTTTAATTACCGATTCTCATACTCTCCCATGCTCAGGGAAAAATTAATAGAAGCGGGAGCAATAAAATTTGGGGATTTCATCCTGACATCCGGAAAGAAAAGCAGATACTATATAGATATAAAAAAGGCGAGCACAAAGGTGGAAATGCTGGATTTAATGAGCAATTTACTTGGGGAGAAAGTTCAGGGTGATTTAATTGCAGGTGTGGAATTGGGAGCTGTGCCCCTTGTTGTTGCCACCGCTTTGAAAACAAAAAAAGATTATCTGATAATAAGAAAGGAGGAAAAAAGGCATGGAACAAGAAAGATGATAGAAGGAGACTTTGAACCCGGCAGGATTGTGGATATAATTGAGGATGTTATAACAACAGGGAGATCTGTTGTAAGAGCAATAAAAATATTGAGAAATGAAGGATTAATTGTAAAAAGAGTGATATGCGTGGTTGACCGTGAGGAGGGAGGAAAAGAAAATATTGAAAAAGAAAATGTGAAACTCATTTCTCTTCTTAAAGCAGGTGATTTATTATCTCTTCTCTAAATCTTCTCCCCCTGCAAATACCATCTGGATTGTGCTGTAAATATCCTCGTAGCCATAAAGCATTCTTGCAGATGTTGGTATCAACTTCTTGAACACATCCATGCTCTCTAATGCTTTGAAGAGTTCCACACTCAACTCCTTGCTCATGCTTGGATTCTCATTGATTAGTGAATTGTACAGCGAATTCCATTCTTCGCTCCATTTCCCAATATTTTTCAACTCCTCATCATTCAGAATATCCACTTTTGAAAGTATATTCATATACGGTTTATAAAATCTCAGATGCACTGTGGAAGAGAGAAGGAGAAGAGAAATAAATCCAGATGGAGTTTTAGAAAGAGATGGGTCAAACAGAAATCCAATAATACTCCTGTTCCCACCCAGAAAATCAACAATGAATCTGCTTGCTGCCCTGAATGCAAATAGTTCAAGCTGTCCTGCGGTGTCATAAATCACATAATCCGTATCATAATCATCAACATATCCTCTGATTTCCTCCACATGATTTGCAATCAAATCTGCTGCCAGAATCTGCGCACCATTGGGACCAAGAGCATACTCTTCCATAATTTTATCAATGCTTACAATATCACGAACATCAACATCCGGAGTATATGGGAGAACATCTGCCCCCGGGTCAAGATTTACCACAATACTATCGTATTCGTTTTTTATCATCCACTCCTGCATGGCAGCTGTAAATGTGCTCTTTCCGCTTCCTGCGGGTCCAACTACGAATAAATTTGCTATCATCCTGACAGAAAATTCTCAAGTGTTATTTTATCTTTTTCCTTTTCATCTGGAATGAAGGAATCTATTGCCTCTTTTAGTATATAAACCCTTTGTTTCACATAATCTGGAACATTATAGTTGTTTGCCAGTTTTAATGCCTTATCAAGATATTTTTTTACACTGTTTTTATGAACCGTGAGATTCACCTTCCCCCCACAATATGGACATTTCCCCCCAAGTGGCATCCTCCTGAACTTCTTACCGCACCTGGGATTTGTGCATCTGAAATTTTGTGTTCCATATTTTTTCAGATTTCCCATTATATCCGGTATGAAATGATGTGAGATTATTCTTGTTGCCATATCATCCTCATCCACAGATCTTATTTTCTTTGCAAGTTCAAGTTCACTGTCCATCTTCTCCTCCATGGTTCCTAAAACCTTATATGCTGAATTTAGAACTCCCATGTTTATATCCTTCGTATCATGAGTAAATTTAAAACCTTCATATTGCTCTGGAGTTCCAACCCTCTTCTTTACATAATCCATAATCTCACTTACTTTATCTGGCTTTGAGAATTTGAGTGTTGCATAGTAGAATTCAAGGGGGTACCTATCCATTACATCAACATTTAAAGCCTCTTTATCAATTTCTGTCGGGTCTATTCTGGTTGTGAGAACAAGTGGAGCATCCATCAAACCCCCTCTAGTGGTAGGCAGAAATTTTTTTGAAAAATCAAGGAGAGCATTGAGAAGAAGCATGATAGAATCTTCATCACCATCACAGTTTCTTCTTTTTGCAGCATGGAAAAATGGATGCGCCAACCCTACATTAGCCTTTGTAAATCCTATTATCCTGCCCAGCACAGCTGCAGAGGTATGGGGTGCAAGTCCAATTATCAGGTGCCCAATCAAATCATTCATATCCCTCACATTATAAAATCTCCGCATCTTGTAGAACCTCTCAAGCAAATCATCAACATAATTTGCCACCTTTACAAGATACTTACCAGCATTCTCTGCAATAATCACATCCTGAACTTTCAACTCGCATATCTGCTCCTCGCTTATTAGTTCATTGCCTAAGTAATCATGGGTGTACCCCAACTCTCTTGCTTTTTCAACGCTCAATCCTATCTCCCCTGGTCTGAAATGGGTTATGGCTATATCACTCATATCAAACCTTATGGTCCCATCTTTGAAAACATAAACTCCATGCTTCGCTCTGAGAATTCCCTTTTCCAGAGGCTCTGGAAGAAATTCCTTTGACATCATCTTTTTTACACCTTTAACATTCCATTCAACTACCATACCTAAATTTTTCTCTGCACTCTGAAGATATTTACCTATATCAATTTTTGTGGTTATTATTCTCCCTGTGAAAACAGTTCTTGCTCCGCATGATGGGCAATATGGCAGAATGCTCTTGGTATTGCAATTGGGACATTTTCTCTCTCCAACCTCAATTGTAACGCTTTTCATCTTCGCAGCATCTGTGATTAATCTTCTACTCCCAACTTCGCTTCCGATGGGAAATAGTGAATGAATGGGTGGTCTCATTTTCCTCTCCTTTGCCTTCTCAGGTCTCCCCATTCTCGTTCCTATTCTTGTGGGTGCCCTTTTCATTATTTTAACTCCTGAGAGATAAGAAACAAGTGAAATAGAATCACCAAAATTTTTTAAATCTCTTATTCTTGAAATTTTTATTTCTTTTATTTCAAGACCAAGACACCTCAAAAGGGGATAGCCATATCTGTCAAGAATATAATCCTCTCTCTCTATATGCAGTGCTCCGAGAGTTACAAGCAATTTTTTTATTCTCTCATTTTTCTTTATATGCAGTTTTCCATCCTTCCAACTGGAATTTTTCTCAACATACTCTGATAATTCTCTTATTTCATCAACACTCAAATCATGCCAGAATAGATTGTAATCGGGATGCAGGGGAATATTGTATCTTTCAGATATTTTAAACGCATCAAATCCATTGTTTATCTTTCCTTTAAATCCCGCTCTCTCCGCCTCCTGCTCCCACCATTCAATCGTATAAGATGCGGGAAGAAGTGGATGATTGTTCTCCAAAAATTCTCCATAGGGAATGAGAATCTCTCCCACATCCACTATCTCAGCAACATTATCATATATTTTCCTTGCAGTATCAAAATCATTTACTTGTATTAAATCCCCATTATTCAATAGAACTATGGGTCCTTCAATACTATCGCATGAACTCATCCCTCCCGCCTTTCCCGGTCTCTCAATTTTCAACTGAGTTCCTATTGCTATAAATTTATTCAGGAGATACATTGTTGCGGGATTTATGCTTATTGTGGCAAGGCCTCCCATTCTGCATCTTCCATATCTGAGCCTGAATCCCCCCGCTCTTGAGGGATAAGAAAAAACAGGTCTTCCTGCAACTATATCCTTTATATACTTATAAGATGGCTCAAGATTCACATCCTCCTTCACCTCTGGAATGAGTTTATCAATCCACTCCCAGCCCTCAACATGAAGTTTGGTAACATACGCTTTTATTTTTTTTGCCTTTTGAATGACCCCCTCTGCAAGAACTAAACACATTCCACCCCTTACTTTATTTGTCTCCACATTTTTTAAATTTCTGTATCCACTGACCTCCAAATCTTTCTCAGTGCCCTCACCATTTATGCATACCGGACAATTCTTTACCACTGTTTCAATTTCCTCGGCTGTTGGAGAATACTGAAGATGCTTTTTCCTGTTGTATAGTTGAATTTCTTCCTTATATCTTTCAATCTCCTCATCAGTAGGTTTGTATCTATCAACTCCCAGTTCCCTCCGGACTATATCCGTAATTAAAACACTCAGCGCCTGAGCAGTTCCACCCGCTCCCCTTATCGGACCAGCATAGTATACGGAAACATAATCACTTCCATCCCAGTTCTTTTTTATTTTTATACTTCCAATTCCTTCTAAAGGAGCAACCAAAATTCCCTCGGTTAAAATAGCAAGACCCACTCTCACAGCCTTATCAAGTGCCTCTTCTCTATTCTCAAATTTCTTTGCTAATTTTTTTGCCATGAGGATTGATACCATCCCCCTATCATGCCTTTTACTTAATTTTCTTATTTCATCTGCAATCCCACGAACATTTGTAAGTTCTTCAACCCTTAAAGCAAGGTCCTTTGCACGGGGGATTTCCACATCAGTATCAGAATCATTGCCCAACGACCTAGCCTCTCTTGCAATATCATATATTTTATCCGCCTCTTTTTCAAGATTTTCAAAATATTTCTCCATTTTTTCGCTCATCTCTACCATTGAGAGAGGAGATGCCTCTATTAATTATATTCTTTTTGATTAACATCAATGATAATTTAGTTGGTAACAAATTGATAACAAAAAGGAGAGAGGATAGAAAATATTAATAATATGAAAAACATCATTTCTCGTGGATTCCAAGAGAGAGAAAATTGAAGAAATTAAAAAGGATATACGGAGGTGGAATAAGGAGGGGTTTGTAATTGATGAGATTTATAATGCTTTAAAGGAAAGAAATGCTAAAAAATTCATAGAAGTATATAAGAAATATAAAAGATTGGTTCCTGAAATTGAAAGATATATTGAAATTATTAAAAATTACCATGATCCGGAGAGCAGAGAGATTATGGAGATTTTGAAAAATCCAATTGAGTATGAAAGAAATGAAGATAAAATAAAGGATTTTATTAAGAGAAGAGAGAGCGTGAAGAAAAAAGAGGAGGAAATATTTGATTTAATTACGGGAGTGAAGAGTGAGGTTATGGAAAGTGGGCTAAATCCATTATATACATTTGAAAACTATGTGGTTTATGAAGGGAATAAACTTGCATATACTGCTGCAAAGAAGATACTTGAAGAGTTAGGAAGTATAAACCCACTTATAATCATGGGAAGTAATGGAACTGGAAAAACCCATTTACTCAATGCAATAGGAAATGAGTATATAAAAAGGGGAAGGGTAACATACATGAATTCGGAGGAAATCCTGCTTGGGAAAAATGTAGATTTAAGTGCAGACCTTCTTCTTCTTGATGATTTCCATCTTCTCCTTGAAAAAGAAGATAAGCATCCCCTTATTAATCTAATATTTGAAAATTTTCTGAAGAAAGGAAAGCAGATAGTTTTGGCGACAAATTTTGAAATATCTCATTATCCACTTGACCCTTCTCTAAGAGCAAAAATAGAAAGTGGGATATCCATCAAATTAAACTCTCCTGACAAGAAAATAAGAGTTAGTATATTAAAAACAAAAGCTAAAGAAATGAAAGTTGATTTGAATGAAGATATTATTTTCTATCTCTCAAAAAATATCTCAAATTTAAGCAGGCTTGTCTCTTCTCTAAAAAAACTTATTGCATTTTCAAAGATTTTAGGAGAAAAACCAACAATATCCATGGCTGGAGAAATTATAAAGAGTAAAATATACTTATCATCAGGCATATCTTATCTTGTTGAGGAAGAAAAACCATACAGGTCAATAAGTTATCTTAAAGAGGGAGTTGAAAGAGATTACAATGCAATATGTATCACAAGAATGAATCCAGAGAGATTTAAAAAAACATTTGATATAAATGCAGAAGTATACTGGCTAACCGACCATACCACAGAGCTACCCTCAATAAAACCAATTCTTGAAAATATAAATTTTTTCTTAGAGAGATATATCAAAAAGAAATATATAATTTTTCTTGATGGGCTGGATTTCCTTATAAGCAAAAACTCAGGTGATGCTGTAATTCAGTTTATAAGACATTTCATTGATATTTTATCCGAGAGCAATTCCATACTTATTATCTCCCTTAACCCTCAGACCATTGAAGAGAGATATCTAAAAATACTGGAGAGGGAGATGGAAATAATTTAAATTTCACTTTTTATTTTTTCGGCAACTTTAACTGCTTCCTCATATTGCCCCCTCCTTATCATTACATACCCTATATTTAAAAGGGCATCTCCATACTTTGGGTCTATTTCAAGTGCTTTTCTATAGCAATTCATCGCTTTTTCATAGTCTCCCATCCTTGCATAAATATTCCCCAGGTTATTCCATGCATACTTGTACCCCGGCTGTATTTCAATTATTCTCTGGAATATTTTGATAGATTCCACAAAATTTCCTATTCTTCCATAGGCAAGCCCCAAGGAATTAAGAATGTTCACATTCTTTGGGTTTGCAATTAGAGATTTTCTTAATAGATAAATGGCATCATGATATCTTTTCTCCTTAAAGGCAACCATACCCTCTTCATAAGATTTATTTGTGGGTATTGTAGGCTTTACAACTATCAAATTCACCTCTTCGTATCTTGCAATGAGGTGTATAATAAACAGGGACAGAAATATTATTGTAATTTCAATAGAATAGTTCAGATTAATTGTGAATAGGATAGAATAGAAAGCAAATGGAATGTAATAATAAACCCTTTTTAAGTATATAAATATTCCCGAGAGAATTATTACAAAGTATAGGGAATATGGAAGAAAGAGAAATCCGCTTATCAGACACATTGCAAATCCAAGAAATAGACTTTTAAAATCACTTTTTCTTATCGTAAGATATATTTCAAATCCAAAGAACATAGATAAAGAGAGCATGAAGAATGATACAGTTGAATTAAAAACCTCACGGGAAGTAGAAGAGAGAAAGTTAATAGAGACTATATATAAAAATGATACAAGGAGGGGGGTAAAAGATAATATATCTTCCTTTGTTCCAATATTTTCAAATAAATTGTTTAATCTGTATGTAAAACCTGTTTCAATCTCTCTTTCTTCTTTTACTTTCGGTATTTCTTTTCTCTCTATTTCCCTCTCTGGTATCTCTTCTTTTTTAATTTCTTCCTCCTTTTTCACAGAGCTCTCAATCTCTTCAAGTTCCTTCAATCCGATTTCAATCTCAGGAATTTTAACTTCCTTCTCTTCTTCTTTCATAGATTTTTCAATTTCTTCAAGTTCTTCTATACCAATCTCCCCTTCAGGCTGAGGTATTTCAATATTTTCTTGTTCAACTTCTGGCTCAGCCACAGCATTTAATATCTCCCCTAAACTAACTTCTGCCTCCCCTCCTTTCTCCTCTCCAATTTTTGCACCACATACTGGACATACCTTTGCATCAGGTGGTATAAACGCACCACAATTTGGGCACACTTCCAATTTCTCACTTAGATTTATTTCCTCTTCCTCGGGAGCAGGAATCTCTTCTGGAATCTTTGCACCGCATACTGGACAGGTATCACTGTTGACAACTATTGCACCACAATTTGGACATATCCTTATTTTTACTTCTTTTTCCTCCTCTTCCACCCTTGGTAGCTCACTAACTCCAAAAACTCTTCTAAGGATTTCCATTGGATCCTCCAATGGCTTTGGCTCCTCAAGTTTCACATTTTTCAAATCTGCTCCACAAACAGGGCATATCTCCGAACCTTTTGGAATTAAGGCACCACAATTTGGACATACCACTACATCCCCAATTCTTATCTCTCCCTCCTCTTTTTTCTCTTCCTCTACAATTTCTTCCTTTTCTTCCTTTTTTTCTTCTTCAAAAGAGGGAAGTGGAGAACCACATCTCGGGCATACAGTCGCATCCTCGGGGACTATTGCACCACATACAGGGCATATTCTTATGGATACTTTATCCGCTTCTTCCTTTATCTTTTTTGCAGTTTCTCTACCTATTCCCTTAACCTTCGCCAATTCCTCTTTACTGCTTCTCTTTATGGATTCAATATCCTTGTAGCCCGCCTTATACAATTCCTCAGCCCTTTTTTTACCAATTCCTGTTAAACGCATTAGAGAATCAATTGCCCTATCATAATCTGTGACTTCATATCCACAAACAGGACATTTATCCCCGGAGAATTCCGTTCCGCATTTGGGGCATTTCACATTACATCATTCCTTTACAACTATTTATATTTTTTTAACTCCCGGGTAAGTTGTGTTATTTACAGAGA
>CAZVSZ010000050.1:0-9427 GCA_964630095.1 uncultured Thermoplasmata archaeon
TAAGATAAGGAAAAGTTATATATGACAAATCTTTTATACCTTTGCAATTCAGGTGATAGATATGAAGATGTCCCATGGTCCCAGAGCAAATTCGAGAAAGAAGTTGAGGAAGAAAGTAAGGGAGAGAGGGCTTCCTCCAATTAGAAGATATCTTGCAAAATACGATATTGGAGATAGGGCAGCCATAGATATATCCTCATCGGAGCATTATGGATTTCCACATCATCGTTTTCAGGGTTTAACGGGAGAGGTTGTTGGCATGCAGGGAAACTGCTATAAGGTGAAAATAAGGGATGGTAAAAAATACAAAACTCTGATAGTCCATCCTGTTCATTTGAGGAAGGTGCAATAATGAAGTATCTCACTCTTGCAGAAGTAAAGGAGATATTGAAGAAAGAGGCGGAGAATAGGGAACTTAACCCTCTTCAGAAATCTGCATTAATGCATGCAGAGGAATTTTCAAAATTAAAATTAAAAGATGCAAAAAAACTTGTTGAGGAACTTCTGCAACTGGATTTTATGGATGAAAAACATGCTGTGAAGATTGCGGATATATTGCCCATACATCCCGACCAAGTAAGAACAATTTATACAAAAGAAAAAATAGTTCTTCCGCCAGAGGATATTAAGAAGATTCTTGATATTGTGGCAAAATATATTTAAGGGGGCTTGAAATTGGAAGATTATGCCTATATTTTGGATTATTTACCACAGGGAAGGTTAAGCGAAAAGAGTTTTAGAAGAGTGCCCCTTGCAATAGCTGTCGGTGAGAATGAATTCAAATTGTTTGAATTGATACCGAAAACAAATATCTCACTTATAATTGGTGAGAGAGTTTACATAGGGAAGGATTTGAATCTGAGAAAAAAGATACAGCATGTTAAGAGAAGAATTGCATACACAGAATTAACAAATGCTGCAAGGGCGGAACTCCCGTATGTTCTTGAGGATATAATAAAGAAGAGGGAGGGAGATTTTGTAAAATTCTTCAATGAAGCACCACCCATAACCACGAGACTGCACATGCTTGAATTACTGCCTGGCTTGGGAAAGAAAACAATGTGGGCGATATTGGAGGAAAGAAAAAAGGGAGAGTTCAAGGATTTTGAAGATTTGAAAAACAGAGTAAAGTTGCCGCATCATCCAGTCAAGTTAATTGTAAATCGCATAATATACGAACTGCAGCATAGGTATGAGAAATACAAGATTTTTGTGGCAAAGTGATGGAAAAATATGAAAATCCACCTTATATACAGAAGAATACCAGACATGCTCATTGAGAGAGATGATGAGGTCATAAAAGATTTAAAAGACATTATTGTGGCGAAGGCTAAGTTTGAAGATATGAGAACTCCACTTTATGTAAATGGAATAAAAGTTATTGAAAATGGATACACAATGCTCTATTTTGCCTTTCTCAATAAGAATTATGATATTCTGAAGATTTATGATGAAGATGGAATATATAAAGGGATTTATGTGGATATACTGTCCTATACAAGGAGATATGATAACATATTGGAGATGCTTGATTTGTTCCTTGATATATTCATATTTCCCAATGGAGAATTTTATCTTCTTGATGAGAATGAAATTGAAATTGCTCTGAAAGAAGGATTTATTGATAAAAAAACATACAATTTTGCATATTCCACTGCAGAGGAGATTATCACAGAGATAAAAAATGGAAATTTCCCACCTAAAATAGTTAATAAATATTCGCTATAAAAAATTCTCTATGTATCTCATTAATTCATCAATTATTCTTTTGGCTTTTTTATCCTCTAAAATATTGCCATGAAGATAGGAATTCCATACAAAATATGCCAAATTTCGTATATTCTCGTCATCTATATTTTTTAACGAATCCATCACATCTTTCTTGCCAATTCCCTTTGCACCGCTTATTATGGCAAGTAATCTCACAACCTCACCTGCAACTATTGAAAGCATCTTTCCCTTACTGTTTTTGGCAAGATTTTTCAACCTTTCAATCCTTTGAGAAACCAAATCTCCCTCAATTTTTGATGGAAGATCATCCACTATTTCTTTTCCGTAAATTACCCTGTGATTTTCTCTGAAATCATCCAAATATATTGTTAAAAATTTGAATGGATAACCATGCATAGGCTCCTTTATTTCATCAAATGTGCACCATGCCCAGTCAATATTTCTAAAATTTGATTTTTCCTTGCATTTCTCAATAATTTCTTTTAGTGAGGGTACAATATCTCTATCTTTAATCACTGTGAGAATATCAAGGTCGCTTAATTCTTTTACATAATCACCACGAACATAGGAGCCAAACAGTACGACAGAATAAACATCATTGGTATTCCTGCTATTTTCAATACTATTCACAATGCACTCTAAAAATCTGTGTTCATTCATATTTGCATCCTGCATTGATAAGCCATGCGGAAACTATATATCATTTTTTTCGTATTCTCCTGCGTGAAAGGTAATAAAGGACAGAATTTCCTAATAAACGAGAGAATTGCAGACTGGATTGTGGATAGGGCAAATTTAACTCAGGATGATATCGTGCTTGAGATTGGCTCTGGAAAAGGAATTCTAACGGAGAGAATATTGAAAAAGGCGAAGGTGATTGCCATTGAGAAAGATGATGAACTCTGTGAATATTTGAGTGTGAAATTTCAGGATTATATTAAAGAAAAAAGATTAAATTTGCTCTGCGGTGATGCTTTGAAAATTGAATATCCAGAGTTCAGCAAGGTAATTTCAAATATTCCATATTATATCTCTTCGCCCCTCCTGTTCAAAATTCTAAAATACGATTTCTCTCTTGGCATATTGATGTTGCAGAGAGAATTTGCTGAGAGATTATGCTCTCAACCTGGCACCAAAAAATATGGAAGATTGACCGTGATGATGAAATTCTATGGTGATGCAAGAATAATAAGATATGTGAAAAGTGGAAATTTCAATCCAAGACCGAGTGTGGATTCCTGTGTGGTTGAGATAAAAAAGAATGAGAGATTTTGCGGTGACCTTGAAAAAATAGAGGATGTTGTGAGAAAAATATTTTCACAGAGGAGGAAAAAAATAAAGAATATACTTGGAGATGTTCCCTATGGTGATAAAAGAGCGGAGGAGTTGAGTAATGAGGAGATATGTGAGATAGTGATGCACTATGATAGGCTTGGTAATTAACCCAATTGCGGGGATGGGTGGAAGAGTCGGATTGAAGGGAACGGATAATCTCTACTATGAGGCAAAGAGGAGGGGAGCAGAGAAAATATCCACGGGTAGAGCAAGAAAATTCCTTGAAAATTTAAAAATTGATGAGAGATTTTTAGTTCCCTCTAAAGAGATGGGGGAGAATGTGATAAAAGAGTTTGGATTTGATTACAAAGTGATTTATAATACTCCTCCAAGAACCACAGCAGATGATACAAAAAAAGTGGTAAAAATATTTATGGACTGGAGAGTTGATTTAATCGTATTTGTGGGTGGCGATGGAACAGCGAGAGATGTTGCCAGTGTTGTTAATTCTGAAATACCGGTTTTGGGAATTCCAAGTGGTGTGAAGATGTATTCTGCAGTATTTTCTCTTACCCCAGAGATAGGGGCTAAAATAGTGGAAGAATTTTTCAATGGAAATACCATGCTTGTGGATTCCGAGGTTATGGATATTGATGAGGATGCATATAGAAAAAATCAACTGAAAATAAAGTTGTATTCATATATGCGGGTTCCACATTTCCGTGATTATGTGCAGAGCAGCAAGAGTGAATACGGAGGCGATGCCGAAGAGGAAAAGGAAGAAATTGGAGAATTTTTTCGGGATAACATTGCTGAGGATACACTCTACATATTGGGTGCAGGAACAACCACAAAGAAAATAGGTGAAATTTTAGGAGTTGACAAAACTCTACTTGGGGTGGATGCTTACTTCAATGGAAAGATGCTCAAGAGAGATCTGAATGAGAGGGAAATATTAAAGTTGATAGATGAGTATAAAAATGTCAGGATTGTTATCACACCCATAGGTTCTCAGGGATTCATATTTGGGAGGGGAAACCTGCAGATAAGTGAGAGAGTATTAAAAAAATTAGAAAAAAAAGATATTATAATAGTTGCAACACCAACGAAATTAAGAGATTTGAAAAAATTGAGGATTGACTTGGATAATTGTAATCATTTAAGGGGATATTATAAGATTCTCTGTGGATATGGAAGATATAAATTAATGAAAATAGAATAAAAAAATCAGGAAAGTCCTTTAATTTTCCTTCTATCAACTCTCATTCCATTGGGAGTCAGAATAAGAAAATTCTTTCCTATTCCTGCAACATCTCCATTTACATCTTTTGCTATGCTCTTCAGTTCATTTATTATTCTCCTGAGCGTTAATTCATCGTTGGCTATTGAAGAATAATCAATCATCAATATATCCCCATTGTAGACAATATCCGAAAGGTATCTCAGGTCTTCATATCTGTAAACTTCTGCAATTCTCACCACGGGTCCTGATGCTTCCGCCTCAACCCCGGTATCATATTCATTCAAATCTATATATTTTCTCGGTTCTCGCACACCAAATCTCTCTGATGGCTTTGTGGTCCTTCTTTTTAGAATTGGCATTTTAAACCACCTCGTGTAGAGTAAGATTTTAAAGAATAAAAATTTTCCGCTATGAAAACTTTGCCTGCAAGAAGTTTAATATAAAGAATTCTATTACTCCTTGAGTTCCATGCGAGGAAAGTGGCTGTTCTTGATTGTATTATTCGTCTTATCCGTTGTAGTAAGGATCTACCCGGCGTTTGTAAGCCCAATTCCTTACAATTACGATGCTCTTACAGATGCGAGGGCATCGCAATACATTGCAAATCATGGAAATATATACTTTCCAGAAGATGTATCTTATAATAACAATCACACACCCGTAACTCCATTTTTCAATGCTCTGTGCGGAATGCTCTCTCAGATGACAGGAGTTGATGTTCTGAAATTCATCCCCTATTTCTTTCCATTCATTGTTGCACTGGGAGTTTTAGGGTGGTATCTCTTAGCAAAGAGAATAACAAAGAGGGATGAAATTGCTGCATTAACAGGGATTATGTTTGCTCTTGGAGGCACATATGTCCTTCATACAACACTAATCTGGAAGCAGGCAATAGGCATGACCCTCATGCCATTCATCCTGTATACATTCAAAAAAAGAAATTCTGTATCTTTTTTTCTCCTTATTCTTCTTCCTCTTGTACATCACTATGTTGCTCTAATCACATATTTACTCATAACCTATGAAATTCTCTATGATGTGTATCTAAAACATCGTTCCCATGAAGATTTAAAGAGGGAGGATAAAATATGGCTTATTCTCCTGCCCCTTCTCTGGGGATATTTCACCTCTTATTACACTCTGAGACATTTTGATAGATTGCAGGAATTATCCCCCGGGGGTTCTCTCTGGCTATTCATATCCCTGTTCATACTCCTCTATATCCTTTCCATTAAAATTTTCTCAATGAGATATCATGGAATTAGATTTAGATACTATATCCTTGTTTCATTGCCGCCAATTCTAATATATGTGGCCTATTTTTTCTTCCCCGTATTTCCCCATACAATGAAATTCAACACATATACTTTCATATTCACATTTGGCTACATAGTTCTCCTTCCACTTATCACAATGGGCTTTGCAATGCTGTTTCTCACAGAGCATAAAGATAAGAAGTTGCTTCTTGCATCTCTTACTGCTCCGATGCACATGATTCTGTTCTTCTTTCTAAGGGGATTTGATTTGGAATCCTATACATCAATAAGCAGAACATTTGATTTCACCGATTTATCCTATAAGACTGCAATATCCACATCCGCATACAAAATGAAATACAGAACCACAGCATTTGCAGTGATATTTTTAATTATTGCCACAACAACACCACTAACATATTTTTCAACACAGGCATTCGGAGTAAATTCTTTTGTTTATGGGGATGAGTATAATGCCGCCCAATGGCTTAAAGAGAATATGAATGGAACACCAATAGACTCAGATGATAGATTGGGACATGTTGCATACAACGCATTTGATATAAGTTCCTCCTACATGCTTCCCTACGAACTCCAGAATGGAATAAAACCGGAGCGGAATACATGGCTCATATCCTCTTTATGGAAAAATGGAGGGCAGTTGCGCCCCATGGCACCGGCAAAAGTGAATGTTAATAAAATCCTTGATGAAAATTCAGTTCTGTTCTCCACAGGGAGAACTTATGTTGTTTTGAATAATACATCCTAAATCACCAAATTTTTTATATGAAAAACCCATTACCGCCTGAAATGAATGTGAAGGGCATCATAATTGCAAATATAATCTGTATAATAATGCTTGGAGGTATGTATGCTTACAGCGTGAATGTTAGCCCTGAGAATGTTGAAATTGGCAAGATTGGGAGATATATGGGAAAATATGTCAAGGTCGTTGGAATAGTTACAAAAATAAAAAATGCCAGTTCTGGAATGACAATGGTTCTTGAAGATAATAATATGAAAAACTCAGTTATGGCATTTGCAAATTTTTATAGAAATATCTTTCCGGGGACCATTGCGGAAGTTAGGGGCATCGTCCAAAAATATTCAGACTCATACGAAATTACTATCAAAAATTTCAATGATTTAAAAATAATAAAGAGAAGTTATGAAATTAACTTGAAAATCTTGCTTGAGAATCCTGAATATTTCAAAAATTTCAGATTAAAAATTCATGGGAATATTACGGGTGCTAAAAGAACATATCACTATGTACATGTGACTGATGGATTCAATACGACTTGGATATATGTGGGTAGAGGATATAAAGGAGAAAGGAAAGTATATTTTTATGGAGAAGTGAAAAATGGAATGCTTCATGTGGAAAATGTGAGTCTTAAAGAGAATAAATTATATAAAAATGTGAGTATTGGAGAAATTTCGGGATATGAAGGAAAAAAGATAGAAATATGGGGAGAGATATTGAACTATGGAGGATATGCATATATTACTGATGGGAAATATAGTTTAAAGGCATTTTTCCAAAGAGAGGTTAAGAATGAAGAAGATGTTTATGTGGAGGGGACATTCATCTATGATGAGCACAGTGGAGAATATATGTTGATATGCAAATAGCATGAAAATTAAATAAAAAGAAGAATTATGGGGAAGTATGAATAACAGAGCAATTTTAACAATAGTTATTGTGCTCTCCTTTGCTGCTGGATTCATGTCTGCGGAGATGATATCCGTAAGAAGTGGTGGAGGTGTGAAGATAACAGAAGTTATTTCCAATAGCACAAAGATAATGATAGTAAATGATAGGGATTACTATCCCATTGCAACGCGTCTAATAGATAATGCAAAAAAAAGCATAAATATGGTAATGTATGAGATAAGATGGTATGGTAATCCTGATAGTGACTATCATGATGTTTCAAAACTTGGAAAATCATTGGTAAACGCAAAAAATAGAGGGTGTGATGTGAAAATAATCATGGATGATGGTCGCGGTTATGGTTTTTCTAATAACGATTTAGTTGAATCTGCCAAAAATTGGAAAAATTATTTTGAATCCAAGGGTATTGAGGTAAGATTTGATTGGAGTAATGAGACAACTCATGATAAGTTGATAATAATAGATGATGAGATAGTAATCGTCGGCTCAACTAACTGGAGTCAGAGTGCACTTGATTACAACCATGAGGCAAATGCAGTCATAGTGGATAATAAAGTTGCAAATGAATATGAGGATTATTTCCAACAACTGTGGAACAAATATCAATAACTTTTTTATCTGTTATTTCCATGGGTAACTATGATAGGTGAGGCAGGTACATTGGTTGGTATGATTATTTCATTTGTCTCCCTGATATTCTCATTCAACTTATATTTTAAAACAAGAAAATCAAAAAGTATTTGGACGGAATTTGGAGAGATGTTTTTCACCGTTTCTTTCCTAATTTTACTTCTTTCCCTCACAATCTTGTTATATCTTATTTTACACACCGAGTTAATTTTGTGGGTTGAAGTCATTATTGTTTTACTTCTTCCAATTACCGTATTCTATTTTTATTCCACAGTTATTAAAATATTTAAGGAATTTCTGGGGGTGGATGAATGATTTATGTTGTTCTTTTTCTTGCCTACATAATCTCTGGGATTTTTTTATCTATAATTTCCTGTAAGATTTATAAATTCTGGAATAAAATTCCCCATGTTGAGGTAACCCGGATAATTTACTGGGTTGAACTTGGAATATTTTTCATTTCACTTGCTCTTCTTATAAATGCTTTCTACTCACTTCTTCGTCCGTATAATATTTTATTAAGCGAAATTATGATAAGTGCAGGAGGATTATTCTTTATTATTGGATTGCTCTTCTTCATGATTGGAAGTTACAAATCCATGAACTTCATTCTTAAACTCATCTCCTGATATAATCCTCCCTTCTCACCACATTTCTCGCTTTTCCCTTTATGAATCTTTTTATATTCTCTCCCGCATATCTTATTCCATCCTCAAACCACCCTTCATAGATTCCCCCACAATGGGGACTCATGATGACATTTTCAAGTTTTTCAAATGGATATTTCTGCTTGAATTCATCTCCATAATGCCACCAAGCATCCAAGGCAGCGGTGAATTTTGGATTTTCAATAAGATGCCTGTAGAGGTCTTTTTCCACTATTATTCTCCCCCTTGCTACATTTACGAGAATTGCATCTTTTCTCATCTTCTCCAATCTCTCACTGTTTATCAACCCCTCGGTTTCTCTGGTTAGAGGAATACACAATACTATAAAATGAGAATTTTCAAGGACATAATCCAAATCTTTCAGAGATCCAATAAATTCAATTTTTATCCCCCCTCCATATTTTCCTCTTCTATTTATTGCATATATTTTCGTGTTAAAAGGCTCAAGCATCCTTGCTAAATTCTGTCCGATATTCCCAAATCCGATTATTCCAATATTCTTTCCTCTCAAAACTTTATTCTCATGCATCTGTGGAAAATTACCATTTTTCATCTCTTCCATTTTTTGTGGTATCTTTTTAGCTGAGGCAAGCATCAGCGCAAGGGCATGTTCAGCAACGCTCCAGGCATTTGCTCCAGAATTTGTGCATACAATAACATCCTTTGGTATAATTTCAAAGTTAAAATGATTCACCCCTGCTGAAAACGATTGTATCATCCTCAGATTTTTCATTCTTGAAATGATTTTTTTCGCCTTTCTCCATTGAAATACAAATAATATTTCCGCGCTGGCAATGTAATCCTCATCAGCATTATCAATGCATCTCACTTCACATCCCGTTATTTCTTTCAGTATCTCCATACCCTCACATGTGGTGCTTAGAATTTTCATAACTGTGAATTGGGATGATATTAAATATCTTTTCTAAGAACCTCCAGCGGGTTC
>CAZVSZ010000051.1:0-6477 GCA_964630095.1 uncultured Thermoplasmata archaeon
ATTGTAAAATTATGCGAAGGGAAAAGTTAAAAATAGAGAAAGTTATTTGTGGAAGAGGTGAAAGACCGTGGAAGATAGAAAAGGTTATTTTGAAATCCTATCAAAAATTGTGAGAAGGGGAGAGGTGGAGGATTATGGATTGCCCCTGCTCAGAGATGCAAACCCTGTTCCTTTCAGCGTTGATAATTTTCATAATTTTAATGCGGAGAATAATAATCTGAGAATGGGATTTGTTGATGGAGGAAACAATCTAATTTTCCTATCTCCGGGGCAGGCAATACATTTAGTTCGCCTCTACTACTCCATATTCCTGGGGGGAAGAAAAAAGGATTATGGAAGATACACATTCATCATTGATTCCAGATACAAATCACAGAGCGGAGAATATGATGTTCGCATATTTGATATTGATAAATCCGGTATTTATGAGGAAGAGATGACAATAAATGAGGATGAAATTGAGGAAAGGGAGAAAATAAAGGGAATAGGCTCATATTTAAGGAGGATTGGTGAATGGCTCATAATTGAGAGAATAATGGATAAATGCGATATTGTTGTGAGAGATGGCTCACTTCAGACAGGGCAGAAGGGAGAATACAGATATGCGGATAGAATATTTGAAAAAAATGCGATAATTGCTGGATTATCAAAGACATGCTCAATTTTAACAACAAAGGGATACTCTCTAATCGCATCAATTCATCACCTATCACTCAGAAATGGAATAAAAGCACCATGGTATTACAATCCAATTGCAAGGGATATCACGACTATAAAGGGGGATATGTTTGTGGCAAAACTGCATCCCCGTTCCTCTTATGCTTTTAGATGTGAGGTTTATCCAGAAAACTATGCGGATGAGGTTTTTGGTGCTCTTGCTTCAATCTCTAAGGATCCTGTATTTCTCGGATATCCTTATGGGCTCATTGATGCGGATATAAATGCGAGAATAAGCGATGAGGAGGCAAAAATGTATAAGATGATTCTATATGATAATGCAGATGAATTCTCAAGATTGGAATCAAACGCGATGAACGCACATGACATAATAAGCGAGGTGAGATAAATGGTTGGACAGATTATTGGAGGAGATTATGGAGAAATATGGATAAGGCAGAAAAGTGAGGAGAAGATAGAGATTGGAGAATTGCTTGTTGCGGATGATATTCTTTTACAGGTATTTGATTTAGAATATGGGAGTTTACTTGAAAATAGGGATATTGCGAGAATGAGTGGAATGCAATTGGAGGAGGTTGGAGAAATGGAAATTTACGAGAAGAATATCCGCAACTACATTCTTGCAAAGGCAAAGCCTCTATTTGACCTGAAGAAAGAGAAGGTTCCAAAGCATCTGCCCGGTTTCTTTAAGAGACTGAGAAGGGTAAATGAAGAGGATTTTAAATTCATAGAAAAAGGGGAGAATGGGATATATTTGGGAAAGGTGAGAAGTGGCTCGGAGAGCATCAATGTCCCATTTTACATTGATGGAAAGGAGGTATTGGAACATCATGTATTGATTCCTGCAACTACTGGAAGGGGAAAGAGCAATCTTGTAAAGGTGATGCTATGGAACATAATTGGCAGGGGATATGCGGGTGTTCTTGTTCTTGATGCCCATGACGAGTATTATTCATACAGAATCAAGGGGATGAAATATGGACTAAAAGAGCATCCAAAAGCAAGGAAGAATGTGATTTATTACTCAGTCAATCCGCCTGTTGGAGAGAGGCAACTTATGATTAATATAAAGAATGTAAAACCATGGCATCTCCGAGAAATAGTTGAATTTTCCCAGACACAGGAAGAAGCCCTATATGTTTATCATAAAAAATATGGGGATCTGTGGATTCATAGAATATTGAGCATTGACGAACCCGAAAAGGGCATAAAAATTGATACCCTTGCAGCATTGCAGAGAAAAATAAAGGTAGCACTTGAATTAAAGGTTGCAAATGGGGAGATAATCCCCGAGGGAAAGGTATTTAGAGTTTCTGGGGGAGAGAGAACAGTGATGGATATCGTGGATGAGCTTGAGGATGGTAAAATTGTGATAGTTGATACATCTACGATATCTCAGAATTTAGAGATTTTGATAGCCAGCATGATAATGAATGAAGCATTCAGAAGATACAAGAATTATAAAGAAAAGGGAGAATTGGAAAATAAGCCAGTCATATCTGTTGTAATAGAGGAAGCCCCCCGTGTTTTGAGTGGTGATAAGAGCAACATATTCAAGACAATAGCGAGAGAGGGAAGAAAATTCAAGATTGGCATTGTTGCAATAACCCAGCTTGCATCTATGATACCCAGAGAAATTCTGGCAAATTTAAACACAAAGATAATATTAGGAAACGAAATGAAGAGTGAAAGGGATGCTGTTATTTCTTCATCTCCTCAGGATTTGAGCAGGGATAGCAAGATGATAGCCTCACTTGATAAAGGTGAGGCAATAGTGAGTAGCATATTTACAAAATTTGCAGTACCAATAAAGATTGACAGATTTGAGGATATTGTGGATAGAGAAAGAAGAGGAGAAGGTAAGCAGATAACGCTTGTGGATCCTATGATGTGATTTCTAATTACATTATGTTCTATAGTTCTTAATGAGTTTTTCATTCTCATTATACCCCTTGCATAGATCTTTAAGTGGACATAAATCACATTTTGGTTGATCATGATTATAGCAGTAGTTAGTTCCAATGTACATTAGCCCATCATCAAAATCTGCCATAGAATATTTTAAACCCTCATTATGCAGTTTATATATTAACAAGTTAGGGATCCTCTGTATTTCTATGGATCTTGGTCTTCCCATTTTGAGAAATTCTCTAACTCCAGTCATATCTGGTCCTTGATCCAATACCACGTTTAATAGTAAATATCGTGCTAGGATTTCCCTCCTTGTGAATTTTCCATCATATTCATCAAGTTCATCATATTTTATTTCTCCATTTTTAGTAAAATAGTGTCTAAAAGGCTCAACCTCTTGGAGAGGAGGCAGTTCCTTATGATTTTTACCAATTTCTGCAATTTTTTTAGTTAATTTTAAAAGAAAATCCCAGTCAGTCATTCTGGTCACCCCAATTCTTGCCGTTTACCCATCTGAACATATTTGTTTGAACATTAGAAAGTCTTTTTTTTGTAAATTCATAGTATTCAGGAACAATTTCAAATCCTAAATAATGCCTTCCTAACATCTTTGCTACCACTGCAACAGTCCCAGATCCTAAAAATGGATCAAATACCAAATCTTCAACATCACTGCTGTAAAGAATAATTTTTTTAACAAGTTCCACTGGTAATTTTGTAGGTGTTTTGACTTTACCATGCCAGTATTCTCTATTTATTATCCACACATCTTCAGGATAGTGCTCAATTTTATTAAACTTATACTTTTTATTATCTTTGACAACAAATAAAATATGATAATGGCTTGTTACAAACTTTCTTTTTGTAAATACCCCAAACTGATATTTCCAGATAATATGATTAACTGTTATAAACCCTACATCATCTAATGCATTGAGAATGTCTTTCAGATTTGTCCATCCTGAGAATACATACATACTCCCGGTACTCTTTAGAATGCGATATGCATCTTTTATCCAATTAAGTGTAAATTCATAGTATTTTTCCTTGGGTATTTCATTATATCCTTCCAATACCCTCTCTTGTGTACGATTATAGTTGTTTCTTTTTGCTTTGAAATCTATGGCGAAAGGAGGATCCGTTACAATTAAATCTATCGTTTCTGGAGGAATCTCTTTCATTAATTCTAACGCATCTTCACAATATATATTATCAATTTGGAATTTCCCTATTTTTCTTTTATCACTCATCATTACGCCCTCATCATTATTCTATATTTAAGTTCGTCGCCCGATTACATCTAATATGGAATATTAAGTCATTTCATCCCTTAATGGGAAAATATTTTATTCACCACGCACATATACCTTTATTGAAGAGGTGAAAGAATGGACCCGGAAAATATGAAAGTTGAGGATATAATGACAAAAAAGGTTATCTATGCAAAGGTAGGAGATACAATTTCCAAAGCGATAAGCAAAATGCAGAGGCATGGATTTCATGAGTTACCGGTAATAGATGAGAAGAATGAATTTGTGGGATTCATAAATTATAGAATTCTAATAAGAAAGAAAAGTCTCCCGCTATATTCAAGAATTGGGAATCTGATGGTAAAACCTCCAATTCTGACCAGGGAGAGCAGTGTCGGAGATGCAGTAAGAAAAATGTTAGATGCTGGATTCCGTTCTTTGCCAGTAGTTCAAAAAAATAAAATAATAGGTATTATCTCAAGGAGCGATATTCTTCGTATAGTTCCCAAGATGAAAAATGTATCATCGGTGGAAGTTGAGGATGTTATGACAAGTGAGCCCGATGTGGTCGGTGAGAATTCTGAAGTGGAATATGCAGTGGATATAATGAAGAGATTAGGGGAATTGAGTGTTCCAGTTGTTGATAAAAACAGAAAACTTGTTGGAATAGTACATATGAGAGATATATCCTCTGCTATATGGAGGGAAAAAGATAGAACAAGCCTTGGTGAATTGTCGGGTGAAAAAGAGAAAAAAGTTGTGTATGTGAAAGAGGTGATGAGCCCACCAGTTTATGTATCGGAAGAATCCATTTTAAAAGATGCCGTTGAGAAGATGATTGAATACTCCTCAGGTATATGTGCAGTTGTGGATAAAAATATGCATCCTGTAGGAGTTATTTCCCAGCGAGATGTTATGGAAGCTGTTGTGAGAAAAGGTCTCGGAGAAGGAGTATTTGTACAGATTACAGGACTTGACATAGAGGATATGGAGCCATATTTTGGAATATACTCTATGGTTGAAGTTTTTCTGAAGAAGGTAAACAAGTTAAAGGAGTTTAAACCTCAACTTCTCACATTCCATGTTGAGGAGCACCATACCTCCGGAGGAGAGATAAAATACAGTGTAAGGGCGAGATTTACAACAGACAGAAAGTTATTTTATGCGAGAAGTTATGACTGGAATATTTACCGTGCATTCAGAGATGTTATAGATATCCTTGAAAGAAATGTGAGAAAAGAGAGAGAGAAATTAATGGAATTCAGAAAATCTACTATATAAAATCCAAAAATATCTCAGCTCCTATTACAGGATACTTCAACTCGTAATTTTCTATAACCTGGGGGTGTATTTCCCCAAAGAATCCTATTTCTCTACCATTGAGGATTATAGATGCGCATCTCCCATCAATAAAACTCCCATGCTTTTTCTTCTCAATTTCATAATCTTTCACATTCAGATCTCTCAAAATTGCCTCAACATAGGATTTGCATTCTGTAAAGCTCACAGAGGAGTCAATTGATAAAAATGCAAGATGCTTTTCCATTTTTTCTCTTCTTATATATCCCATTTCAAAAATTCTCTGTGGCAGTTCCCTGTGCTTGTTTTTCCTGAGAATTCCCATAAGAGATGGAATTAACCAGCTTCTCAATGTTTGCGTGTATTCACTTATTGGATTTTCCACCGAAACATATTCTTTTAGAGGGATATTCATCAATTTATATTCCTCATTTAAAGAAACAAGCGTCAGAGTATTAACTTCAAGAAATCCCAGACCAATCATTATGAGCCTTTCTCTATCTCTTATTCCCCCATGAGATGGAACATATTTTTTTGGCAGCGAGTATTTAATTTTATCATATCTGAATCCCTTTGCAATATCTTCAATTATATCCACTGGATGAAGTATGTCCATCCTGTAAGGAGGAACTGTAACTTCAACTTCATCATTGGTAATTTTCACATCAAATCTCATCTTTTTTAGGGATTCTATTATTTCTCCATCACTTAGCTTCATACCTAAAATTTTCCTAATATAATTTTTATCAATTTTTATTTTTGAGTAATTTAGTTCTGGAACTTTTATTTTTTTGTTCTCATAAATTATCTCTACAGTATATATATCCCCACCCCTATCTGCGAGGGCTGTTACAATTATATTTAGAACATCTTTTATAACATCCAAATCTGTTCCAGTTATATCCACAAATATGTTTTTTGTATTCTCAGTAATTTGAGTTAGATTTCCATTTATTATTGGGGGGAAAGAGAGAACTTTGCCTTCAGAGTCCACAATAATGGGATATTTTTTAAAATCATTCAAAATCCATCCATAATCAATACCCTTTGGATGCTCTTTCAGAATTTCATCAAGTTTCATATTTTTATGGAATCCAAGAGGCTCAAATGAAAAATCCCAATCTTTTGCAATATAGTAAAATGGTCCCTTCACCTTATCAAAATCATGCAATCCCACTGCCAATTTTTTTCTTTTTCTCCCAACAGTTATATGCAGTTTCTCCTGAAAATCCATCATACTTTTAATCATAAGTTCATCAACTTTCAAATTTTTCACAATTGCCCCAGCAAAATATGGTCTTATATTCCTTAATTCCCTATCCACATAAACCTTCAAATC
>CAZVSZ010000051.1:6577-9405 GCA_964630095.1 uncultured Thermoplasmata archaeon
ATATGGTCTTATATTCCTTAATTCCCTATCCACATAAACCTTCAAATCTGAATCTCTCACAGTGTATTTCGGAACTCCTCTCTCATAGCCTAAAAATCCTTTCATTGCCCTTGCAATTCCTTCAACACTATACAAATCAACCCTGTCCGGGAAGAATTCAACCATAATTTCTTCCCCATCAACATTTTTCAAATCTGCTCCAAGCATAGATACATTGTTGATGAATTCATCTTCCTCTATTCCGAATCTTTTTAATTCCTCTCTCTGAACTCTGATAACAGGCATAGTTGGATAAAAGATTTGTAGATAAAAAACTTTCTTAGAAAAAAGGATAAGAAATATTATTTTTCAAACTTAGCTCTATCTCAGAATTCCACTCTGCAGTAAAAAAGGGTATTGCATACATAAGTGCCCGCAGAATAAGGTACATAAGATGGAATTTTATTCCTTCTCAACTCATCAACAGTACCATAGAAATCAAGGGTAGAGAAATAGGCATCTTTGCCATCTCCGTATATTTTTTCTCTTCTTGCTCGGTATCCACAAATCTGCGAGTCCAAATGATATCACTCCCTCTATATCCCTCTGCATAATCTCTTTTGCAATTCTCTTTGCATCCTCATAGCATACAGGAACTTCTATGTGTTTTATCCTGTCACCTTCAAACTTCTTGCAACTTTTAGGGACGGATTCATTTTAAATTTTTCAAATCCTGTCAGAACAATCATTTAACCACCCTAATTGCTCAAGAACATAATTTTTTATATCATCCACATGAGGATATTTTTCAATTATTTTTCCATTCTTCATATACATCTTAAGAATTTCTTCTATTTCACCGCCACATACGGGACATTTTTTCATTTTTTCATTTTTTGGCTTTACAAAAAATCTATGGCAATTCTTACAACGATAAACTCTCTTTGCACCACTGAATTTTCCCCTCTTTGCAATTGGAGTTTTTTCAATTTCAACAATATCCATTGCGTAATCTATCGTTTTTGCATTGCTCAGCGATGTTCCAACTCCGAAACCGTCCACAATATCACTTAAATCTCTCACAGAGTTTTCATCAAGTCCTCCCGATACGAATATTCCCACATTTTTAAATCCATGAATATCCAGTTCCCATCTCACTTCACGAATTATATCCTTGAAATTTCCCCTTCTTGATGAAGGAGTATCTAACCTTATGGCGGATAAATCCTTTATTAATTTTGCAGCCTTCAAAGCCTCAAACTTCTCATCACCAAAAGTATCAATCAGGGCTATTTTAGGGACATTCTTTGATACAAATTCATCAAATTTCTCCCATGCTCTCTCTTCTCCGAGCGTGAGCATTAATGCATGGGGCATTGTTCCTTTTGGAGTTTTTCCTATATGCTCCCCTCCCAGTATGCTTGATACTCCATCGCACCCACCAATATAAGTGGCTCTGTCAATCATCGGCGATATGGCAGGATGCATTCTTCTCACACCGAATGATAGTAATAACTTATCTCCTGCTGCTATTCTGACCCTTGCTGTTTTTGTTGCTATCCCTGATGCCTCACAAATCAACCCAAGAACTGGAGTTTCATATATGGCAAATTCTTTGTAATCACCTTCAATAACCATAACCGGTACTGGATATCCATTCTCATCTCTTCTTGGAAAAATTGTTCCCTCTGGAAGAGCATAAATATTCACATTCTTTCCCTCCATGAGATGCAGAACCTCGTCAAGACCTGCAAAAATTATCCAGTCATACGGAGGGTTCATAACAGTGAACTCTGCCCATACTTTTTTCCTTATTTTCGCCTTCTCCAATATTTCTTTTGTTCTCATAAAATATATGTCGGTCGTTTTTCCCTCTTTTATTTCATCTTCGCTCGCAATATGAAATCTCATAATTCTTCACTCCTCACAATTTTAGCACCATAAATTTTTCTCATATACTCAATTGCAAATCTATGGTTCTCATCACTTGTTCCACTGCAAGCATCTTCAATTATATTCAGATGAAATCCTCTTGCAAAGGCACCAAAGGCGGTGTGAAGAACACAGATATCAGTTGCCACTCCACATATATATACATTATCAACATTTCTCTCCTTCAGGAGATTCTCCAGAGAAGTAAACAGAAAACCATCATAAATGTTTTTTTCAATAACAATATCATCCTCCTCTGGTTTCAACTCTTCCACAATTTCAGAGCCATGCGTTCCCTTCATCGCATGCTGACCCCAGACCCTCAACTCCGGATCTCCCTTTTTATGTGAGTCTTTCAGATACACTATTAAATTCCCTCCTTTTCTGAATTTTTCTTTAATCTCCCTTATCACTGGAATAATTTTCTTCGCTCCCTCGCTACCGAATTTCCCATCTACAAAATCGTGGAGCATATCCACAATCAGAAGGGCATTCATGAAAACTTGATATACCTCCTGATTACTTTAACTTTTCCCTTTTTCAGGATATCTGGAATCTCTGAGGGGCGCAGAAATAAACATATACTTTTAGTTGTTGAAATTTAGTATGCCTTTGAGGGCCATAATAACAGCCGTTCTGTTCTTTGTATATTACAGGATAAATAAAAGAGAGAGGCATACATAGACAGAAGCACCATGGAAATTTTTGTAGAGGGACTCATAAAATCTGCAAAAGTTGGGAACATAAAATACCCCAACTGTGGTGCCCTGATAACTGGCGTTTTTATGTTAGGTGAATAATATTATCTAATTCACAGGTGTTATTGGGTCTGGAAATTGATAACTCACCATCATTCAATTTTTGGTTACTACTGGATAGGATTATTTCTTCCCTTTTCTTTGATTTAAATAAAAGCC
>CAZVSZ010000052.1:0-9226 GCA_964630095.1 uncultured Thermoplasmata archaeon
GAAACAAGATCTATTGACATAAATAAAAGAAAAAATCCCACACCAGCAAAAAGAATAAATATCAACCATCCCCATGGATTAAGATAATTTTGCCTGATGTCTTCAAAATAATAACTAAAACTTACAGAAATAAAGAAAATTCCAAAAATTATAAGATAAAAATTAATTAATTTTATCCATATCCCAATATCAGATGATGAGAGAAACATGAGATATCTATTTTCAAATTTTGGTTTTTTCATAGAATCTCCAAAATAGAGGAACTATTTAAATGTTGTTTTTGCTAATAAATATCGCAGTCACGGGTAATAGTTCACCAAATATTCTATATTTCACTTTTGTAAAATATTTGCAGTGGATTGTTATTCTTTTGTTATCATTTGTATATCTCCATATATGCTTGTTATAATTTTTTATTCTTGACCGTACATAACACAAAAACATCTCTGGAAACAGGCATGGAATTTATAGAAGAAAAAGAAAGTATAATACAATCAGGGACATGCCCATCCATGATTCCGGAGGATTTCATAAGATACGCATTTGAAGAGCGTGTGGAAATGATAAGAAAGATGCTTAGTGGAAAGATGGATAATGAAATTTTAATAGGATTTACAAGGCACAATGCCGCAATAATAACATGCGGGAGCGCAGGAATAAATGGCTCTATAAAGGGTGTTGGATTCATTCACAAGAAAGAATATCTGGAAGAAACCCTAGAGAAAATGGGAAAAGAATTAAAAAGCAATTACAATATGTTTAAAGCTGGAAAATTCCTTCTCAACGAAATTTATGTTCGCGAGAAAATAGATTTTGAAAAAATCATTTCTCTGGAACTTGCAAGAAAGCATACCTGGGAAAATCTGAAGAGAGGTGAAAAGAAAGCAACAATCTTATTCTTCACGCCTCCAAGCATATCATACGAGGTTAGATGCGATGTTGAGATTCATACAGATGGTCCAATATGGGAATATGCAAATTCCCTGCATGATATATTCCACAGACCAGAAAAAGGAAGGGATTGGAGCAAAACACCAGCATACCTTTTCAAAATAAGGGAGATTTACGATAACAGCGAGGATAAAATGGGTGTGAAAATTTATTAATTACATGATCTTAATTAAATTATTTTTTAAAAATTTAAAAATACAAAGTATTTTATACTATCTCCCGTTAGGTTAATTATGGAAAGCAAAAAAATTAAAACAAAAATTTTGCCTTTTCTGGTGATAGCATTGATGCTTTTGGCATCAATTGTTGTTATTGGTGGGGCTAGTGAAGCGAAGGAAGTAAAAGCGTACGGATATAATGGAAGCATACTCTATATATATAAGGATAACAAGACACTTCTCAATGAATGGGAAACATACCTGAATAATATTGGATACAAAGTGGATTTTTTACAGATGGATACTCTTGGAAGTGTGGAATACAACAATTACGATCTCATTATAATTGGAAATGATTCTGTGGCAATATCATCCAGCGATAGAAAAATAATGTTTATGAGCAATGTTCCCATTCTCGGTGTCGGCGAGGGAGGTGTTTATTTCTATATGTACAGTGAATTTGGAGGAGGTTATTATTTAACCTCTACCACAGATATACTGGAGGTGAAAAAGAATCTCATAGTTTATACAGAACCAAATGCCATATCGGGAGTTCCTGGGAATCTTCAGATTTACAGTACTGCATCATACAGAATCTATGTATTTGATACACAGCAACTTCCATATGAAAAAACATTTTCAATGGGATATTTAGCTGGAAATGATAGATATACCCAATTTTTCCAGAGAGATCAGTTTATGTTCTGGGGATTTACACAGAGTCCAAATTATCTTACAAGTGATGGTGATAAATTACTTCAGAACGCAATTTATTATATGGTGAGTAACAACAATTTCAATATCTATGTTCCTCATGTTCAGAATAGAATAACATTTGATGGCCAGATTGGTTTCTTTGAGTGGTTTGGTGCACATTTTGTATATCCAGATAGCACATACGCAAATTACACTGCATTTTTTGAGGACGAATCCAACATTTATATCCTGATTAATTTCAAAAATATGACATCTGATTACGATTATATGACACTTTGGTTTGAGAGGGATAATAACAGAACCTCGGGTGTGGACAAATCTGTATTTTATGTAATTCTAAAGGAACATTACGGAGTAAAGTACCGTGAGGTTATTAATTACAATACATGGGGAACCTTTAACGATACTGATGGAACCAACATTGATGCAAAGTGGAATTATGCCAGTGATTACGATACTGCAGAAATAAGAATCTCAAAGAATTATCTGGGTATCACAGGAAATCAGAGGGGCATTATGGGATTTGGAATTCAATACCACATAAATAATAACCTAATAAATTATCCAGCATCCTTTAACTGGAATAATGCAACTACTGCAATTTCACTATACTCCCAGAATCACTGGAAGGGACAGTATGAGCATGTGAGTGCCCCAAGAGGAAGTACACCAATTTTAGATGGAGTTTATGATTATAAAGAATGGCATAGTGCATCCATTAATTCTCTTCCCACATACTACAACGAGGCAACCTTAATTAGATTCATGCACGATACTCAAAAATTATATGTAGGAGGATTCTGGAGCAACGGTACTGCATCTACATCATCTATATATCTCTATTTTGATGTGAATGGAGATGGTGGCACAACTCCTCAAACCGATGATTTTGAGATATGGGGTGGCAGAAATGGAAATACATTCTATGCCAATGAACATTATGGAACTGGAAGTGACTGGGGTACTTCACAGCCATTGACCAATGCAACCATTAAATTCACCATGAGTGGAAATTACATATATTTTGAACTTGCAATCAATTTCTCAAAACTTAACATATATCCCGGAAGTTACAAAGAAATCAGAATGTCAATAGATTACAGCATCAACAATCATCCATATTTAATTCCGACAGAGCGTCAGCACACAGTACCTGATACATGGAACATAACACTTTATTCTCCCTCTTACTGGGGAGATAACAAGTTGAACTTAGATGCAAAAGTTGGATCTCCTGTGAATATTGATGGTACCATAGATTCTCACGAATGGGATGATTCATACATTTACTACTTTAAAGAATACACAGGTAAGACAATAAGCATGTATGTGAAAAACGATGAATCTCATCTTCTCCTAGCATTTTATTATCCAACTCCCACAGAATCTTCAAGCACCTTTATTGATTTGGGATTTGATGTTGGATATGACCACAGTGGAGCACCCCAGAGTGGGGATTTCGCCATAAGAATAACATACACAAACCAAACTGTGGAATGGCATGGCAGTGGTGGAAACTGGGTAGGTGCCACACCTTCTGGATGGACAAGGGCAATAGATAACACGACAGACAAGTGGACTGTGGAGATATCAATTGACTATACAAAACTGGGATTGATACCGGGAGTAGATTCCCGCATTGGATTCATTTTATACTTTTCCGATGATGGCAATGGATATTTTACGGAGCCAATGGGTGGAAACTTCACAAATCTTGGCACATGGAGCACAATAGAATCCTCAGATGCTTGGGGAGAAACAGTAGTTCCAGAGTTCAATGCGATGCTACTCACAGCGATGCTGGCAATATTTGTACCAGCGATTGTGATTTGGAAAAGAAGACATTAATTTAGAGGATTTTCCTCCATTTTTTTGAAGACAACCTTTTTATTTAATTTATCATTTATCTTTCTATGTTAGGTGAATTCCGCAGAAGATTGGAAAAATATGAAGGGTCATTAATAATAGGTGTAGCAGGAGATTCAGGAAGTGGGAAAAGTACATTCACAAAAGCAATAAGCAATCTTCTTGGAGGAGATCTCGTATCTTATCTCACCCTTGACGATTATCACACAGAAGATAGAGAAACAAGGAAGAAAACGGGGCATTTACCTCTTGATCCGAAAATTAATAATTTGAAACTTGCAGGAGAGCATCTGAGGGAGATAAGAAAGGGAAAAGCAATAATCAAACCAATATACAATCACAGCACTGGAAAATTTGATCCTCCAGAAGTCTTTGAACCAAAAAAGATAGTGATTGTTGAAGGTCTCCATACGCTCTACGATGAACTCAGAAACAGCATTGACCTCTCAATATTTGTAGAGCCGTCAAGAGAAATAAAATACTCGTGGAAAATAAGGAGGGATGTGAACAAGAGGGGATACAAAAAAGAAGATGTGATAAGAGAAATTAGGATGAGAGAGCCGTATTACAAGAGATATATAGATTTCCAGAAAGTTTATGGGGATATAGTAATAAAAATCAAGCCCACACAGTTCAAAGAGGAGGATTCGTATAGGGTAGAAATGATAATGAAAACTCTTGAATTTCCTCTCAGTGGGATAAATATGAACTTCTCACTTTCTTCCCTCATTAACACTTCAAAAAAGCCGTTTGAGATGAAATATAGGGACGATTTTTACTATATGAAAAAGGTATCTCGCCTTCTTTTTGATGGTAAAATTCCCATAGAGTCCATAGAATCCCTAGAGAGAAAGATAATGGAATACACAGGATTCACCGAGAATTATCTCATAGAAAGAAGTGATTATATAAATGCAATACAACTTGCTCAACTGATGGTTTGCTGGTATTTTGTGGAGATGATGAACAACATACTGAGAGAAATTGAGAGGAAGATAAAATAAATTTACCTTAAATATTTCATAACTTCTTTTCTAACGGCGTTTATCTCCTCCGAGTTCAATTGTGGAAATTCTCCTATCTCACCCTCTTTTTTCTCTGATGATAAAAACATTCCCTCACTTACTATACCTCTGAGTTTCACAGGAGGGAGTAGAGCAACACCCATCTTATCTCCCACTTTAACATCTTCTAAATTTGTAATCACAGTGAGCATTTTTCCCACATTCACATTGCATATTTTTAACTTCTCAGCGTGAGGATGCTTGATTACACTTTCAATTTCTCCGATTCTTATATCCACCGCATAGGCAATATCATTTTTTAATTTCAATCTTGAATCAAGATTGTATATTATGTTAAGACAGAATTTAATATAAGAGATTTTTTCTTCATCAACATTTTTCTCCTTCAATTTCCTGCTCCAGTCTTTCCCTCCAATAATATTTATGAGATTAACCATTGATAATTTGAGATATTCAAAATAATCTTTTAAGTCATCAATACCCGCATAAGAATATTTCATCTCAAGAATTTTTCTCTCAACTTCTTCAATTAAAGGAAGGATATTTTTGGATATACCCTTTGTATTCGTTAACAGATTTTTAAGATTTTTTGAGCATTTCTCTGCCATCAATATCCGTGGGTCATGTGCAGTATCCATGGGGGGATATGTAATTATAGTAAAAATTATTTTTTCAGAAATTCCAAAACCCTATCTCTATACTCTTCCCCATTCACAAGGATACTGCGAACATGCTTTCCTTCAGTTATCCATATTTCAATATTTTCTTTTCCCTCCGCAAATTTTTTAACTTCTTCCACCTTCACAAGCGGGTCATTCCTTCCAATAATTATAAATACGGGAGAACTTAAATCATTTTTGAATTTTTCAGGAACTGTATTTTTGTATTTTATCCCAGAGAAAAGAATTACAAAGATCTTAACAAACGGGTAGAGAAAAGCAGGTAAATTTATAAAGTATTTCAATCCCCTTGCCCCAGTTTTGTCAATTTCTATAAATGGGCTGTCTGCAATCACTTTCTCAGCTAATCCCTCTGCAACGGATTTCAGTGCAAGGAATCCACCCATTGAATATCCAATTATGTATATTTCCCTGTGCTTCTCCTTTACCCAGTCAACAGCAGATCTCAAATCCATAAATTCTCTATCCCCGAAGGTTGTGTGCTTTCCCCCGCTTGTTCCATGTGCCCTGAAATCAAATGTGAAAACTGAAAAATTATTTTCCGCAAGTATTCTTATCATTTTTTTCATATAGACTTCATCCCATCTGCTTACACTGTATCCATGAAGCAATATCACACATTTATCACTGCGGGGTATATACCATCCATTCAGTTTTATTTTATCTTCAGTGAGAAACTCAACATCTTCGTAATCAAACCCTAAATCTTTAGGAGTCCATTCCTTAATTAATCTCTCTGGAGTAATCAACTTATAACCCACAAATGCACAGAAAAGTAGAAATACGAAGATGATTAAGAGAATTATGATTATAAGCATTTTTTCTCCTCCAGATGATGCATCCAGAGAACTACAGGTATTGCTAATAATACAAATGTTCCTGCTGTTGGGAATAGTGAGCAATAATTATTTCCGCTTAAAAATACTATAATCCCACCCAGTACTCCTCCAAGAAGAATTGGTATGCTTCTGGATGCTTCAAAAAGTCCATAGTATCTTCCATTGTATTCTTCTCTCCTGAATTTTGTTAGAAGGTCTCCAATAACAGGATATGAAGATGACAGAATTATGCCCCATCCTATCCCTGCAATTATAAGAATTATAAGTATATGAACATAAGATGAAGCAAGCAATCCCATGAATATTGAAATTCCAAATATTGCATTGCCAATTATTATTGATGATTTTCTTCCTATTCTGTCATATATATAACCTCCGGGGAGTGCGGAGAATACTGCTGCTATATTAAACACGCCCATGAGAATGACAGCTGTAGATGTGACTTTATCTATGTTTCCCTCTGTGGGTGCCCCAAGCAGAATCTGTGCAGCAATACCCACGAAGAACATTGCTATAAATTCAAAGCCCATCCACCAGAAGGTTTGAGCAAGATAGAATTTGAGGACATCTCCCTCATAAAACATTCTCTTGGCATATCCTATTAAACTTTCATGCCTTACTTCTTTTTTCTTATTTTCCGAAAGAGGTTTTTCTCTTATTGTTGTGTATGTTGCTATAGAACCAATAGGTATTAAAAATGCACCCATTATGAACGGATATAACTCATTTATGTTCCACAGTATTGCCCCCACTATAAACCCTGTTAAACTTCCCATTACTTCAAATATTGTGATAATTCCACTTGCCCTCCCACGATGTCCACTTCCAACAAGGTCTGGCATAAGAGCACGAAATGGTGCTGTGTATAGATGCATTGAAAAATAGAAAAAGGAAATCATGAAAATAAAAGCCTCAAAGGGATAATCATGGGAGTAGAAGAAGTAAATGAGATAGAGAGACACCCCGGCCATCAATCCACCAGATATTATGAATGGCTTTCTCCTTCCCGCACGGGTGAATATTCTATCACTGTACCACCCTGCAAGTGGGGGCACGATTAATCCCATGAATCCTTCAATTGCAAGAACAAATCCCTTTATAATTGACGAGTTTGTATATTCACTTAAAAGGGTGAATGTGAATCCTTTGTTTAAAGCCCATCCAATACTTCTGCTGAACGCTAAAAAAGCAATCCCCAACACCAGGCTCATGGCAAAAGACGATGTTCTATTCATCTTCCCCTTATTGTAATGACTCTTATATACTTTATTGCAATCTTCTCCCATGCTCATTCTCGGACATAGAGGATACAGTATGAAGTACCCAGAAAATACAATACTGGCATTTAAAAAGGCAGTGGAGTACGGAGATGGTGTAGAGTTAGATGTTTATCTCACATCAGATTCTCGTGTAATTGTGCATCATGACCCGGATTTCAGAAGAACTTTGGGGATTGATAAAAAAGTTAAAGAGTTAAGAAGTGAGGAATTAGATAATTTCAGATTTAGAGGTGAAAAAATACCATATTTAGAAGAAGTTTACGATTCCCTACCAAAGGATACAATTATAAATGTGGAAATAAAGGATTTTGAATCTGTTGAGAAAGCACTGAAAATTGTGGAAGAACATAACTCTCTGGAAAGAACGATATTTTCATCATTTAATATCAACTCTCTAATTTTGCTTAGAAAGCTAAGCAGAAAGGCAAGAATAGGGATACTTATTGGTAAATTGCAGAGGGTAATTACTCTTCCTCTCTGGGTTATTATTCTAAAAGCAGAATATATTAATCTTCCAATAGATGGAAGAAAAATGTATGGTAAATTTTTTGATCTTTTAATAAGAATCTACAAATTATTTGGAGTTAAGATAATTCTCTGGACTGTTGATGATGCTTCATTAGTTAAGGGAATTGAGAAATATGTTGATATTATAATCACCAATAATATGGGAAGTTTGAGAAAAGATTTAATTAACCAATGCAATATACCTTCATGTTCCCCAACGACATACTTGCAGGAATGATCTTGGTCGTATCTTTACTTCTCTTTGCTGTTGCTGTGATAGGATATATGAGATACAGAATAAAAGGAATGATTTTTTCTGCAATAGTTTTTCTTTTGTTTTTTATTGAATCACTTCTCTATATATTCCTTGTTCTCTTCAGTTTAAAAATGGATATTATTTTTATCAATTTACTCTTGAATCTTATAATCCTATTTTTCCTTTACTTTACAATTTCACTAAAAAGGTGAATATATGGAGGAGATAACCACAAGGAGGAAAATTTACGAGGAAATTGTTCTTAATCCTGGACTGCATTTCAGGGAGATGCAGAGAAGATTGAATATTCCCATAGGCGTGCTTGAATACCATCTAATGGTTCTTGAAAAGGAGGGAATAATAGTATCAAAAATTGATGGAAAGTATAGAAGATATTTTGCCAATACTACAATGACAGTGAATGAGAGAAAGATAATGGGAGTGATGCGAGATTCAATTTCAAGAAGAATTGTGATTTTTCTTATAGAACATGGAAGGGCAAGACATTCTGATATTGCAGAATATTTAAAAATATCCCCTTCCACACTTTCATACCATATCTCAAAATTGATGAAATATGATATAATTTTAAGAGATGTAGATGGACGAGAGACATACTACTCTGTGAAAGACAGAGATAATTTGGCAAGAATAATAATAAAATACAGAAAATCATTTTTTGATTCTCTTGTAGATAATTTTGCGGAGTGGTTTATGAAAAGGGATTAAAATTCAAAGTTTTTCTCTATCTCTTCCACTTCCTTAATTATGTTCTTATCCTTCACTATTTTTCCGTATTCCTTCATGAATTTTGAAAGAGTTGCAAATTTTTTCAGTTTTTTCAACTTTTCTATTGCTCTTTCATAATATTTTCTGCTTTCTTTTCCCTCCTTTGCATAAACTATTGCCTTTGCCATAAGTATCTCGCATTCATCCATTGGAGTGTA
>CAZVSZ010000053.1:0-9131 GCA_964630095.1 uncultured Thermoplasmata archaeon
TTTTTCATTGTACTTACTCCAGCTAAACATATTATTATTTTCTTTGGGGCTCAAGCCCCTTTAGTAGGCACCTCCAGCGAGTTTCTATAAACCTCTTTCTTTAGAAAAGGGCTATTCCATGTTTTCCTCACTTACGCGACAAAGCACATAAGAAGGATATCGTTATATATCTAATTTTTTTTAATCCCTATTAAATGATCAGTAAAGAAGACATATTACAAAATGAGATACTGAATGGAAGCTTATTTAAGGCACTATTAAAATTATCTATTCCGATAATTATTACATCTTTACTAGATTATTTATATTATACTGCTGATGTTTATTGGGTTAGCCATTGGAGCAAGGGCGGGGAGGGCGTTGCAGCTATCCAAATCTCTTGGTCTTTAATTTATATAATCTTATCCCTAAATTATGGATTTAATGTTGCAGCAACATCAATGATCTCACAATATAGTGGTGCTAAAAAAAAGAATATTCTCTCATTCTCAGCTGGTCAAATACTATCTATTTCCATAATATCTACAACAATTCTTGCTTTTCTGGGTATATTTATTTCAATTATTACTGTAAACTTTATGAATGTTGATTTTAAAACAAAATCATATTTTATAATGTATACCTTTGTCAATTTTTTGGGATATCCTCTCACACAGATAACTTCAACTTTTATGACTGTTCTCGCAAGCAGGGGGAACTCAAAAACACCGGCGATAGTGATTAGTATCGGAACAATAATCAATATAATCCTTGATCCATTTCTAATTTATGGGTGGTTTATATTTCCACAATTGGGTGTATTGGGGGCTGGTATTGCAACAGTTTTTTCTCAAAGTATTTCTTCTATAATCGCTTTGTATTTGTTACATTATGGAATTAGCGGAATAAAAATTAGAAAAAATCATTTAAAACCACATTTAAAAACAGTCAAAAAAATATTTAAAATCGCCCTCCCCTCCGCAAGTGGTAGTATATCTCTCTCTGTAGGATTTTTTTTGTTTATATTTATAGTTACACAACTTCCAGATTCTACTACTATACTCGCGGCATATGGAATAGGAGATAGGTTCAGGGATATTAATATAATTATATGTGGCGGAATTACTATGGCTTTAGCTACAGTTGCTGGACAGAATATAGGTGCTGAAAAACATGAAAGAATTAAAAAAGCGTTTTTAATAGCAGTTACAATAATGACATCAATTCTTTTAGTATCATCAATAATAATCTATATATTTAGATATTACTTAGTTTATTTTTTTACAGATAACATGAGTATCGTAAATGAAACTGTAAATTTCCTTACAATTTACATAATTTTTGCACCATTATACGGGATAACAGAAGGAGTTGAAGCATTATTTGAAGGCTCTGGGAATACAAAGCCCATATTAGTTAAAGATATTCTTATATCGCTGTTAAGCGTATTTTTAGTATATATTCTTTCGGTAGTGCTAAAGATGGGGGGATTTGGCGTTTGGCTAACAATAGGATTTGCAATTGTTATCTCACTATTTATTTCACTAGTGCTATATTTTACACAGAATTGGAAAACAAAAGTAATTGAAGATACTTAATAAGAAAAATAGAGTATATTAATATTACAATATGTTTACCTTCTCAACTTCTGCATACCTGAAAAATCCTCATTGATTTTTACCTTTCCAGAAATTCTTTCTATGAAAAGACCTTTTTTTCTTCTGTGAATTGTAGAGTTATCTGGCTTTGGAAAATTCTTCACGCTATGCAGATATCATTTGCCCAGTTCATACAGTGCATCTTCGCATTTCTCTCCCCACAGTTTCATACCCATCTTTCTGAACATTAATTGCGCTTTTTCAAGATATCCCCTTGCCCTATTCAACTCTTTCATTGATTTGTACAGCATTCCGTAATCGTAGAAGAGTGCAGCAATCTCTTTTTTATCACCAACTGCCTGAAGAATTTTATTTGCTTTCTCAAATTCGTCTGATGCATTGTTCCATTCTCCTACCTCACGGTATATCATTCCTAAAATATGATGCGACTTCCCTTCCTGTGCTTTTGCACCAATTTCAACAGCAGTGGTAATGGCATTTTTAGCGTTTTCAATTGCATCTTTAATATCTTTCATTTTAAGTTTTACCCTGGCCAGACCATGATGTGCGTAAATTGATAATCCTTTTTCCCCAATTTCCAAGCATATTTTCAAGCTCTGCTCAAAACAATCCAGCGCACTGTTTATATTGTTCATATCATAGTACACATTGCCTATGCCCACAAGTGATACTGCAACACCATATTTGTCTCCAATATCCTGCCTTATCCTCAAGCAACGCTTATAATATTTTAGCGCATCATCTAAGTCTCCCCTATTATGGTAGACATTGCCTATGTTATTAAGTAGCATTGCAACGCCCCATCTGTCACCAATTTTTTCATCTATTTTCAGGCTGCGCTTGTAATACTCCATGGCATTATCCAGTTCACCCTTATCCTCATATACACCACCAATATTCCCAAGCGATACAGCAATACCGTATTTATCCCCTATATTCTCCATTATACCCAAACTACGCTTAAGATACTCCAATGACCTATCAAATTCACCCTTATCGTGATACACAATAGCAATGTTGTTGAGTGTATTTGCTTGGCCTTTTATATCACTTATATCTTCTCTAAGTTCCAGTGCTCTCTCAAGATGATCAAACGCAGAATCATAATTTCCTTTATACCAATAAACAGTACCGAGGTCATGATGTGCTTGTGCAATCTCTTTCTTTTCGTTAAGTTCCTCTGCAATTCTCATACTCTCTATGAGCGACTCTATAGAACTGTCATAATCCCCTCGCCTCATATAAGCTCTGGCCAGTTTGCTCAGAAGAGTTGCCCTCTCCTTGCAGTTTTTTCCTTTTAAAATATCCATGCCCTTCCCACACTCTTCTACCATCTCCTCAAATTCGCCTTTTTTCTCGTACGCGTCTGCAATCTTGCTATGAATACCCGCTTTTTTACAATAATCATCCTCCTTTTCTAACGCGATTCTATAACTCTCTATCGCTTTATCATACTCACCTGAAATTCTATATACATCTCCCAGACTGCAGAGTACCTCTTCTACTTTCTTTTCATCTTTGAGAACACTCAGAGAGTTATTGTATGCCTGTATTGCCTCCTGATTTGCATATCTCTCCTTCGCCTTATCTCCCGCTCTCATAAGATATTCTCCAGCCCTTTCATCTCCCGCCTTATAGTAATGATATGCGAGTTCTCCAATTACCTCATCAATATTCCCTTTATGCAATTCTGCAATAGTATCCCCTATGATCCTGTGATACTCTTGCCTCAACTCTTCAATTATTTCGTTGTAGAGAACCTCTCTTATCTTCGCATGGTCAAATTTATACTTTCCCTGAAATGAGTGTATTAATCTATGAACTCTCTCAATATCATTGAGTTTTCTCAATAACACTATCCTTCTTTCCCCTGTGACCCTTTCCAGAATGTGTGTGGTGAACTCTTCACCTATTACCGATGCACATTCAAGAATCTCTCTCTGTTCTTTTTTCAAACGATTAAGTCTGCGCTTTACAACATCATATACTTTTGAAGGTATATGCAATTCTTCAACCTCGGTGGCAAGTTTCCATACACCATCCTTATCCCGTACCATTAATCCCTCCTCTGCAAGGAGTTTCACGATTTCAAGTACGAAGAAAGGATTCCCCTCGCTTTCTCTGTACAATTTATCAAAGAATTCATCATCAAATGATGCCTTACCGAGCGATGATAAAACTATCTTTTTTATGTCCTTTGAGTCCAATCTCTTCAGTTGTATAATCTCCATTAGAGCCTCACGGCTCATGTTCTGTATTGTTGTCTCCAGAGGATGAGGACTTCCATCGCTTAACTCTACAATGTCCTCAGGTCTGTATGTCCCTAAAATCATTATCCTATCCCCCCTTGTATTTCTGGATAGGTAGTGGAGAAGTTTTAATGTTGTAGGGTCTGACCACTGCAGATCATCTATGAATAGTAAAATTGGCTTTTTCTCCGATGCTCTCTGCAGTCCCAGCAAGATATTATCAAAAAGATTCTCCTGCCTTATCTTCGGGTCATCAACAAGAAATCTTCCATTATACTTCCCAGAACTTGTATACCATGATATTTTTGGCTCAATATCCAAAACTTCAGATTCTGCTCCAGACCAGTTATCCAGTTTATCATCAATTTCTGCGAGTGTGCATCTCATATCCTCAATAAGAAATTCATTCATCTCTCCTTCTATAATAACCACAAGCGATATTTTCCCCCTACGCTGAATGAGTATTTTGTACTTCTCGTATCCAAGCAGATTTAAACCCCCATTATCGCTCTTTCCCATCAGAGATAGCGAATCACCAACAAATGCTTCAACCGCACTCAGCATGGAGGCAAATATATCAGGGTCAATCTTAGATTCATCCCTCTCAGCACTTGCAATTAATATGCCCGCCTCATTTATCAGGTATACTGATATTACCAATGGTGGGGGATTCCCGGAAATCAAATACTGCAATTTAGCCTCTCGCAATGCTGTTTTTATGGGCATCAAAGGCTCTAAACTCTCTGCTAAACACTGTGCCTGTATGATTCTCACATCATTATATTTTGCCTCTTTAATTAGTTCGGAAACAAGACGAGTTTTTCCAATGCCCGCCTCTCCAGAAATGAAAATCGTAGAACCCTTACTTTGAATTGTATTGTATAACGCTTTTTTTAATTTATCAATCTCTTCATCACGCCCAATAAATTCAGGCTGTTTAAGGGCAAGTTCATCCATTATTATAGTAATGACAGAAGAATAGAAATAAATATCGGTAGAAATCACAAAAAAATTAAGAGAAGGAGATATTCCAAAAAATAGGCGATATATACCAAGAGCACTTTCTCTTTCCAGAAGCATAATGATGCAATTATTGCAAGGATTGAAAATAAAATTAATCCCCTAAAACAAATTAATGAGGGAAGGATAAATGCAAAAAATAGAAGGATTGATGTTATTTTAACTCCTCCTTCTCTTCCAAGCCAGGTAAATATTGTTTTCACTCCACTAATTCTATCACTCTCAAAATCCTTGAGGTCATTGATTATACTTCCCACGGAGAATATGATAAAGAGGAGAATGAAATATTCCCAAAATTGTAAATTCATTCCTGTATTAAATGAGTAAAGTGGGGAGAAATAGCCCATAGCAAAAACCAGTGATGAGCCAACCCCAATAAAAAGGGTTTTAACACCATATTGCTTTAGGTAAAGTGGGGGATAAGAGTATATAAATCCCAGAAAAATGAAGAGCAGATAAAAAATCAGAGGGAAATAGCCAAGGGGGATTAAAATAAAAGCACCCATTATCCCGGAAACAATGGAGAAGGAGAGAAGTTCATTTGGAGAGTAGTACCCAGAGGGTAATCCCCTTGCTGTATTTGTGAAAAAATCAAATTCCCTATCATAATAATTGTTAATTCCAACAATAAAAAACCATCCCAAAACGGAAGAAAATAAACCCATAATCAAAATCATGATATTTATTCTCCCCGGTATGATACTCCATTCAAGTGTTGATTGAATTATATAAAAACCTAAAAAATACATCATAATAAAATGCAGGGTGCGGAGAAATGATGCATCCTTTAAAAGGTGAAACAATTTTTTATAATCTCCAACCAAACCAATGATAAAGAAGAATAGAAGGGTGAGAACTTCATATCTGAAAATATAAATCCAGTAATAAAAATCTTTTACTACAACTGATTGAACAAAAGGTAGGTAGAGAAGATTAAAAATGGGAGATAAATCTGGCGTACTTAAAAATAGAATCAGGACATAAATTGTGAATACTGTTGATAGTGAGAGAATTATCTTTTGAATTACTCTCTTATTCTCAAGTTTTGAATAAATATAAATAAAAAGTAATAAAAGATAGATCCCAAACTCAACCTGATATCCATGACTTGGGATTGTGGGATATTTTTGAAAAAAACTCAATGTAATAACAGACCAATTTGATTTGGTGGGATATGGATACCCTTGAGTTCTTCCAAAAATATAATGGTCAATAAAAGGGGATACAAGAATAACGGGAACGAAGAAGGAGAATGCAGATGATATTTTTTCTATTTTTTCACCTGTCACTAATTTTGTCATCATAAATGCAAATGAGAATATAAAAAGATAATAGGCAATAGCATGAAATAATACAATAAAATCATAGGAATAGTGATATACTTTTCCTTCTATTGTATATCTTATTGCAGCAAAAACGAATAATTCTATCATCCATGCCCATAACGGAATCTGGGGACTTTCAAACCATTCCACAACTGATTTTAATTTTATATTCATCAAAAAAGTAAAAACAAAAATGGGATATAAAATTTTGCTCTAAATTTCTAAACCAAAACATTCTGAAAAATATTTATACTGAATTTGTAATAACCATCCATGTTTGAAATTGGCAACCTGATTTTTCGCAAAGTTGAGAGAGAAGACTTAAAATTATTACATGAATGGGAGAACGATTTTGAACTTATGCTCTATTCTAGGGGCAAGCCACAAAATATGAAGAGTTATGATGAGGTTGTAAAGGAATACGAAGAGAATATGAAGGATGATAAAAAGATGCATTTCGTAGTAGAAATGAATGGTAAAGGAAAAATAGGAACTGCAAGTATTCGTATTAAGGACTGGAGCATTGTTAAAAGTGCAGATATAGGCACATATCTCAGTAAGGAATACTGGAACAAGGGGCTTGGGAAAATAATAACAATTGGGCTATTAGAACTATCTTTTTATTTTTATAATATGGAGAGAGGTGAAGCATGCAGCATTGAATACAATAAAAGGGCACATAAAGTTTTAGAAGACTGTGGATTCAAGAGATGTGCCATTTTAAGAAAAACTGCCTATGTCATGGGAAAGAAATGGGACTGGTATTGCTTTGACATTCTCCGTGAAGAATATGAAGAAATAAGAGAAAATCTGATAAGAAAATATCTAAGTGAGAATGCCAGCGATTATCTAAAAAAATTGAAAATCCCTGAATGATTTCAAAAAAATAATATACAAGTAATTTATTCTTGCATTATGGGTTTAATATTTCTTTCCCTAATAGTATTGGTTGCATTCGTCCCATCTCTGATTTACATGATTGTGATAAGAAATACGGAGAGATACGAGAGAGAGCCCTGGAGATATGTTTTCAAATCTTTCCTCTGGGGGGCAACATTTGGCATTATTCTTGCAGCAATTCTTGAATTAATCATTTTTTATTTTTATTCCTCATCTTTCTCCTATTTCAGAGAATACGAATTCCTTGCTAAGAATAAGAATAAGATTGATGCGATAATTCTTGCAGTTATAATCGCTCCATTCGTTGAGGAAGCAACAAAAGCATACGGGGTATTAACTTCCAAAAAGGAAATCAACGAAATTGAAGATGGCATGGTGTATGGCTCATCCTCAGGCTTTGGATTTGCAGCCACCGAAAATCTTCTATATGAGATATCTGCACTTGCATCTGGTGGTATTATATCATGGTTAGCAGTTGCCACAATAAGGTCATTTGCGTCTGCTTTATTGCATGGAAGTGCCACTGCAATGACAGGATTTGGCTATTCATCAAGGAAAATGATTGGCAGGGGAAGCATGGCTGGTGGTTATCTAATTGCAGTTGCCATGCATTCTTCTTTTAACATCATTGCCTCAGTTCCAATAATTCTATCTGGTATCAATCCCATCCTTTATACAATCCCCCTCCTCATTGCGATAATATATGGTGTATCTGCGTTTAAATATATCCGAGGAAAAATTAGATACTATGATAAATACCCTCGGCGGTGAGTATACACGATAATAAATCATCAAGAGTGTGAATGAGGGAAGATATTTTATTGCTTCCTGCCTCGCATATTATTTTTCCCCTCTCATACCTGCATTTCACAAAATTATAGTTATCAGTTTCTATACTTTTCAATATGCTTTTTGCCATATTCTCATCATCATAATTCAAAATCATAGTTGCAGTTACCCTATGTAAATTTCCCTTCCCATCTTTTTTGAGTACATCCATTCTTCCTCGCTCTCCATTTCAAATTCTTTAAGCGATAAATCAATCATATTCGCATAGAACAATATATAGGCTTCTCTTGTTCTTATTCTCTGAGGAACATTATCCACTATTGGAGAATGGTGAGATACTATTGCATGGAGCAATTTATCTCTCAAATCATGGGGAAAATCTATTATTTCCTTGATTTTTTCCTCAACCATCCTGTAACTCATAAGGGTATGCCCCATCAATTTTCCCTCATTTCTAACCTTTATTGTTGTATCAATTTCGTAAGATTCAATCTTCCCAATATCGTGGAGAAGTGAGGCGGTTATTAATAAATCTTTATTAACATCATAAATCTCGCTCATGCTCTTGCATATCTTTGTAACATTGAGCGTATGCTCTGCAAGACCCCCAAGATAGGAGTAAACATCATAAGATGAGCCGGGAGCAATTTTGAAATCCTCTACAAAATTATTATCAGAGAAAAAGTAATCAAGAAGTTTTGAAAGATGTGGCTCTTCCACTTCTTCCACAATTTTCATTATTTCATTCATTATGCTGTCAATATTATCAATAGATGGTATGAATCTAAACTTATCATATTCCTCCAGTATCTTTATATCATCGTAATCTGCATCTACGGATATATATGGTGGAGTTTCCTTCTGAAAAGTTCCGGATACTTCAACTATTTTTCCCTCTTCTAATTCGTTGTACATCTCCTTTGTGAGGTCTTCGTCCCTGCCCCAGTATTTCACAAGAATATTTCCAGTCTTGTCTCCCGCTTCAATTACGAAAAATTTTCCAAATTTGTTCTTGTATTCTCTTATCCCATACTTCTTTCTCACCACCAAAGGAATTGTGGCGTACTCTCCATCTTCCAGGTCTTTCACAAACTTTTGCATGATGGTATATCCCACTACCAAATAAATCTTTTTCTTTATCTTTATCACAAAAAATAAATACAATGAGTTCATATAGAAAGGTATGTTGGGGATTATAATGAATGGATTTGTGGAATGGGTGAAGCAAAGAAAAGGGATTGAAGCAGTGG
>CAZVSZ010000054.1:0-8951 GCA_964630095.1 uncultured Thermoplasmata archaeon
GCCTATGAGGAGGATTTTTTTGATGGTTGGGTCTCTGGGCATGGGTGGTCACTCACAATATCGCCATTGACGTGATGGGCTGGTAGGAAGTTATTGCGTGGGAAGCATGGATGTAATCGAATTGGATGTACTCTGTTATCTGATGTGGCGACATTACAATCAGCTCGCTAATGTGGAAATTAATTCTGCAATACTCTTAAATCTGTATTTTTCAAATTCTTCTTGGTCCACTCTTATAAATTTCCAAGAATCTCCTGTTAATCCGGAAGCATCATCGCACCATCTTTTTATTCTATCATCTTTATGTTTGACATCTACATCCACCCTTCCTTTCGGTTCAATCACAAAATTTTCTTTCTTTTTCGTGACTACAACAAAATCGGGGTAATAGGATCTAAGATTACCTTTTGAATCCCGATATTCTACAAAAAATCCCATCTTCGGGACGATCTTACAAAAAGCCATAACATCCTCTGCCCTATGTAAAAATTTGGCAAAATCAATCTCAAAGTCATTGTCGCATGGTGTATAATTAAAGATGCAATTATCTGCTGGGTAAACCAACTTAGACCATACAAATGGTCTGGTATCTGAAAGTTTTATAAAATCTCCAACTTCAGGCTCTCTTTCTGTAAAAGTCATATCTCTAAATGTTGAAACAAACAGGTTGATCAGTTTTTCCTGAACCTCGGGTGAACTCAGTTTGTAAAGCACCCTCGGATCGTCTAACTCTATTGTTGTGTCAAACAACCTCTCTATAGTATATTTCTTGACGATGGGATAAAAACTCGAAAATACACCGCTGATTTTTAGTCGTTTTAATATCTGGCCAGTATAATAAGCAATTACACTTTTAGAATCTTTAGGTACCGGCAAATCCCATTTTCTCTTTATGACTTCCATCCCTCTAAGCATATCCACAGCAATATATTCCAGGTCTAATACTTTGTTCTCCAAAGGCAGGTTCAGAGATTGTAACTTATCAATATCCATTCCATCTAAAGAAAACTCTCTTATAATTATCATTGGACTCAAGATTGGTATTTCAATATCCTTATCCAATTTAGCCTCGTCTACAAATACAGTGGTTAAATTAAGCGGCTTCCCTGTGTCAAATTCGGTAATTTTTATACCTTCTTCGGTTTCCAACTCTTTGAGAATGTCCATCAGTCCCGGGGGTCCGATAACTTCGAGAACGTTTATAGAATTAGCTATGTTCGCATCTTCTCCGGGGAACATCTTCCTCAAACCTCTTCCAATAACCTGTTCCGGAAGTACCTTTCTTTTTGAAGTATAAGACCTCAATCCTACAATCACATTCACATTTCTCACATCCCATCCTTCGTTTAGCATCATTGTGCTAATTATTGCTTCATACGGATTTTTTTCAGGGTCGGGGTCGTCAATGGTCTTTGCAAAGTCTCTCGCGTCGGACAAATCTGTTTTTTTCACCTCTCCAGTGCTGGTAGTATGTATTAATAGCACCTTGTTCTTAAGATCAGGGACAGCAGAATTGATGTATTCAAATATTTCATCTGCTTCCTTATTCTCGGAACATTGGAAGAACAGCACAGGTTTTTTTGATAATGGTTCCAATGCACTTTTGTATTCTCGCCATCTTCTTATTCCAGCATCGATCCATGCTCTGTACCTCTCAACAGCTTTAGTTGAGGCGATTTCTTCAGCACCCTTAACTATCCCTTTTAATGGCAACTTCACAATATTCATCTCAATTGCTTCTTTGAGTGAAAAATCCACGACAATCCACGGAAATAGCGCTCCAGTTCCGGTTTTAGGTGTAGCCGAGAAGTCAAGTTCCATATTTACGCCCTTGCCATATTGAGAGGCGAGATTTTTGTTAAGGTCTAAAAGTATCTTCTTCCATGCTTTTTCAAAACTGTATATGTGATGCGCTTCGTCCTTCAAGATCATTATATCAGGACAGGAAGTCAAGACTTCCTTTATTCTGTTCTCCTGATAGATATCATGTTTCTTAACCTCCTCCAGTACAAGTTTATCGTCAACATATTCGCCAACTTCTTCCTTTTTACTCTTTCTCGCTTCCAACTGCTGGATATTGGTTACAAATAGCACATCCTCCGGAATAACATGGATGGGGTCTTCCTTGAGGATCACTTTTAGGTCGAAATCTCCCTGCCACTCTGGCGGAATGAGTGGGAGTTCCCTGAATATATTCCCGTCCGTAAAATCCCTGCAAAGTCGGTCATAGATGACGTTTTTCTCTCCAGCGATGAGCAAGAATTCGGACGTATAGTCGTCTTTATCTTCTCTCTTATGATTGAAGTATTGCCAGACGATACTCAGTGCCATTACAAAGGTTTTACCAGAGCCTGTTGCCATTTTGAAGGCATAAAGAGGATACTGATCATAAGTCGGATCATAGCCCTGAATCGGACCGGAGCCAAAGTCTCTTGCTACATCTATAAAATTGCGCTTTTTCATCACTTCATAGACATAAATCAGAGTCTCTATGGCTTCTCTCTGGCAGAACCAGAACCGGAATGGCTCATTATCTATGATGTGATCTTCTTCAAACCAGAACCGGAGAAGTCTTCTTGTGGTATCTGTGATACCCGGATAATACTGATCTCTCCACGTATGAACCGCTTTTCTCAGTTCATTGACTAAATATGTCTTGCTATATCTGCGTTGTGCCGGATCTAAAATCTCTGTTGGTATCACTTTATTCCCCCTTGTTTAAACCCCTTGGGAAGATCTATTTTCCCCGTTTTTTCATATTCATCCTCAAAAGATCGGATGAACTTTCTTAAATCTTGTTGAATATTTCTGTAGACAGTTTCCCATCCACCATCATTACGGATTTTATTTATGATATATTTGAACTCACCGTCAATGGTGTATATTTCATCCGCCCTCAAATGTATACCTGAAGCATAGAGGTATAAATCCACAGGTCCTAATGCAACGTACTGGGTTACAATTTTAGCGATTTTTATAATATCCCGTATAGCACCCACATCATTTTCAGGATGATTAAATTCAATGTCAGATTCAGCAAGTCTCTCCTCCATATTCCCCCAGTAATTGGCGACCTTCTCCCCATAATTAAAGTCAATCTGTGTTCTGAAAGGCTTTTTGTGACGTATTCTATAAGGAATCCCTTTCTTTGTAAGTTCGTGATCGAAAGCTCTGTCTAAAAATACGTTTAGAAGTTCTATCTCGCTTAGAAGAGAGAACCAGATTTGTATATTCTCACCAAACTCTCCAATTTTTTCTTTTAAGTGATGATAAAGTCTATATCCTTTTTCAATTTCATCAAAATTTAAACAGTCGTTTTTAATATCTTTTTGGTTTCCGAATTCAATTTTTAAATCACCTATGTTTATTCCAATGTCCTTTCTTACCGGATCACAGCTATCTACATACAACGATAATGCGGTCATTGCGTTGGTATCAATGAGGATAACAAAAGGTATGTTACTCTCTTCCATTTTCAGACACCCCATTTATAGGAGGTGGATATAACTCATTTATTATTTTTTCAATGAAATCTATTGGGATAGGTGCTTCTATTTTTTCTTTTTCCGCTCTTGCAAGGATAAAAAATCCGATTCTTACAAGTGGTCTGGGCAATCTAACTTCTGGACGTTTCAGAACATTTTCAATAGATTCAGGAAAGGGAAAGAGCGTATTCTGGTATTCTTTCAACTCTTCTTTGCCTCTTGCTCTATTGAGCCACCATTTTAGTAACTCTTTGGACTCATAATCGGTTAAAGGTTCGAGCATCAATACAGTTTCTTCTTCTTGGTGTGTAACTCTTTCCCACAGCGCAGGATCCATCTCTTTCGTTGCATTAACCGCTTCTTGAGTCATTGCAAGAATTATCCATAAATTCTCCTCGCTTTTAGATATCTCAATCAGACTTCTCAGAGTTGCAAGATATTCGTAAGTTTGCTTACGAGTCATCCTTTTAGGGAACGCAACCTCTTCAAATTCATCTATAAGAAATGCGACACCCTCAATACCATAGGTTTCAATTATGGCTTTTATTACTGCTTTAAAATATTCCGACTCTTCTTTCTCGGCTACCAAAGAGCCCTTGGTACCAGCAACGAAATCCCTATATGTGAAATACGGTTTGGATGCAGTTTCTACAATCATCAGACCGAGTTTATACGCCACTTCTTCATCATCTGTTAGATTTAGTTTATCTTTTATTACATTTAAAAGTTCTCTTGCTTTATTCTCTCTATCTGTCTTTGTTTTTAAAGTAGAGAGCATATCGCTAAAACTCATGGGAAACAATTGTTTCTGCCCTCCTCTTTCTACAAGACCTTCTTTACATCTTTCCCAGAGAGCTTTAGAAAACTCATATCGTCCTAAACTTCTCATCAAAGTATTTGCAAGATCATAGAAGTTAACTCCCGGATTTTCAAAGTAAATTGCTTTTGTTCTGTTATTCTCAAAGAATTCCTTTAGATATCCTTTGAGTAATACGGTTTTTCCACTTCCATATTCGCCCACAATAGGAAATACCTTAGCGCCCTCTCCCTGATGTAGTGTTCCGTAACATCCTCCAATCTTTTCCTTCCATTTTGATGGTATGTACAGATCTCTTTCCACATCAATTCCAGATGCCGCTGGTGGAAACGGATTCCGGGATAGTTTATACTTTTCCTCTATGTAAGATTCGCTCATATCGGCACCTCTCTTTGGATATTTTTATGTATTCTTAAATGGGAACTATAACCCCTTCCCTCTTCATATAAATAAGAGCTACGAATCGCTGAATCTTGTTTTTCAAAAGGCGTTCTTATGTCAATAAATGCAGTAGAGGATGGAATAAACATTATAGATAGGGGGTATTTTATTTTCAACTCTGAGAGAAAATTCCTAATTTTATCAACTGAAAATCGAGTAGATAAAACTGTTTCTTTGATAAAATTTGGTATGTGTAATTGTGTCCATTCAGAATCGCTATTATCTGCTTTTATCCTGTTTAGCAGCATGTTAATTAATACCTTTTCTGAAAAATATGGATTTACAGGATATATTATTCGACCTTCACTGAAACTCATTAAAATCTCGTTGGTTATTTCTAACTTTAAAGCCCATAACCGAACACCCCAATAAATAGCATGAATTTCATCTTGAGTCTTCAACTCAACCATTTTTCCCAAAGGATTTTTCAGAATTACAGCCCCCATCTTTTTTTTCTTATGAACAGTTTCATCACTTTTTCCTTGCTCTATTTTTTTCTCTATAGGAGATTGTCTCATACTTTCTGTTTCAACAGTGATATATCCTCCTTCTTTTCTAATGTCCTCTAATGTATAATTATCTTTCCCCATAAAAATATCAAAAAAATACTTTCTACAATCGTTATTTTCTACAATTATCCCTCTTAATATTTCTTTTGCTTCGGATGACATGGGTTTTTTAAAATCGGTTAGTTCTATAAATCTCAAAACCCTCTTTTCCTGTGAAATATGATAAAATCTCTGTCTAACTTCTACTAAACCCAGACCCTCCATCACTTTCCTATAATGATACCGTGGAGTGTGTGTTAGGGGTTTTCCATTTTCCTTTTTTACTAGAACCCCTTTTTCTATAGCCAACTGTTCCAGAGTCCCTGCTCTAAGTTTACTATTGTTTTCGTATACTAAATGCAACATGTCTTTTATACTCTCGAAGTCTACATATCTCATCCACAGAGTCTTCCTTTTTTTCATCTCCGCTCCCAAATTAAGATATTTTCTTCCACAGGATCTCTACCATATTTTTTCATTTGTTGAGGACTGTTTCCTTTCATTCTTGCCACAATTTTCTCTTTGAATTCCAAACCTACATCATTCCCGATGTTTATAAGGATATCACTTACTGGAACCTTTATCCCACCATACCTAACATCGCCAATTATGAAAGCAACTTTACCATTAGGTTTAAGAACTCTTTTAATTTCTTTCAGAACCAGATACATATCTTCAAAATAACCTCGAAGCATTGGTATTATTTGTCTATTCGGTAGAGGCGTCCCCTCTAATCTTTCTAACACGGCGTTTAGTGTATTCGGAGGACTGTAATCCTCTGATATAAATTTTCTTCTCGCCTCCACATGTGACCGAATTAAAGAGTATCTGAGATTTTTAATTTCTTCTTGGCTATTTATAAAGCCAGTTATCAATTCTAATAAATACACTCTGGTATAATCATGTCTATTTGGATAAGGTGGAGATGTTATCACTGCCGAAAAAGAACTCGGTTCAAACATCATCTCCCGTGCATCACCTTCAATTGCCTCTGCATCGACATCGGGTAAAGTATTAATGAATTCAATATCTCCAGCCATATCATACAATTTAGATAAATAAATAGATGTTAAATCAGAAATCTTTTTCTCTTTTGAAATGCGCAGAAAACTGCCAGCCTTACGCGTGTACGAAATGTCTTCTAATATAAAGAGTAAAGCTGTAAGGAAAAAATATTTTGTCTCTTTATTACCTTTTCTTTCAATCCACTCTCTAATAAATAGAATTTTATCTAAAATATCCTCGCGAAAAAAATTTATAAGCAGTTCTTTTTTTGGATTATTAATCACATAATTAACATTATTTTCTTCTAAAAGATTTTCAATTTCGTTTATATCAGTTTCTATACGCTGCTTATCATATTTCAATAATTTTGAATTGGAGATGAATATTGAGAGGGGTAGAATATCAATACCCTGCACAGGAATACCCATTTCTTTCGAAGCTATCAAAGTAGTTCCGCTACCACAAAGTGGATCTAAAATTTTATCTTCGCCATTTAGCTGAAATTTCTCAATTAATTTCATTACTAAGTTCCGTGAAAAACTGTGCTTGTAATTGTACCAATTATACACAGGAAATCTCTTATTTTGATAAGGTGTAACTAATGACCCAATCTCTATATTTTGATCGTACTTTATACAACTTTGAGAAATTATATTTTTAGTTTTCATTTTATTTCCACTTTCAAAACCTTATTCGTATCATTCCCAAAGACGTCCACCACCTTAACCATTATCTGATACTCTCCAACCCCATCATATTTGTGCTTCGCCTCGTAGTCAACCTTTGGATTCTTCTTCACCCTGAAACTCTGCCACTGGTTGTGGAAGGTGTCACCTTTGTAATCCCAGTCTATCGCCCAGTAGTCGATGAGTTCTCTTGGGTCCCCAACCTTGTTTGCAATCTCTGCCAGTTCCGCGGTTGGAGGAAGCTGGAAGTCTGTTATTGTTAGCGCCACCTCATTGCCATTGACTCCCGTTTCAATCTCAAGATAGGCAACCTCCGGAAACTTTACATATCCGGCGATCTCCTTCTCTACTATCTGGTCAGGCACTTTCAACAATTGCAGGTCAAAACCAACAAGCGCAGATTTTATCTCATTCACGGATGGGATCTGAACAAACCTCAAATCAACCCCATTCTTCTCTGCCAATTCCTTTGCAAGCTCATTCACGTCATAACTCCACTCCCAGCCGAGAACATCCGCTCTATTGAAGTTGTTAGCCCTGCATTCGATTACTACCTTCTCGACCTCTTCCATCGTAACAGGAGCATTCAAAGGACCGACGTGAACCGCACGGTCGCCTTTTCTGCCGTGCAAATATCTGAAACCGGTCAAGGCTTGGGACTGATAGAGTTTGAGCATGAAGGTGAGATACTCATCCTCTCGATCCTGCCAGTATACGGTCTCATAGTTTCCTATGTTCCAGAGTTCGAAGGGTCGGGCAGGGTTAGTATATTTTCTCTTGCCTTTCTCATCCATCAAATCCTTCGAGTTGTGGATGTCCAGTAACCGCTTCCTCGTGACCTGAATCGCAAACTTGGATAGATCGACACCGATCCACCGCCTGCCGAGTTTTTCGGCGACTGCGATGGTCGTACCAGAGCCTGTGAAGAAGTCGGCAACGATGTCGCCGGGGTTGGAGGAGGCGAGGATGATGCGTTTGAGGAGGGCTTCGGGCTTTTGGGTGAGAAAGGGCAACCATTCATCTGACGTTCCTTGAACAAAAGGTATATGGAAAACTTCTGTGGGTTTCCCTTTCTTCAGATACGCTTTTCTTACAGTTCCATCTCGTTCATAGTAAATCTTATATCTTCTTCCATCTTCATCTATTTTATCATAACGTTTTATTGCTTTTTCATCATACTCAGTAAGCGTTGCATCAGCATTAAAAAAATGCAACCCAGCGTTTTTAGCGTAAAATAAGATGTTATCGTGTTTTCTCGGAAAGTTATCTGATGTACTCGTTGGGCCAAAATATTTCCATGTAAGTTCATTTAAAAAGTTCTCCGCCCCAAACACCTCATCCATCATCACCTTCACATAATGCCCAACATGCCAGTCCAGGTGCACATAGATTGACCCATTCTCAGCAAGCAATTCCCGCATCAATACCAGCCGCTCGTACATGTACTTCAAATAAGACGCAATCCCGCCGCTCCATGTATCACGATAAGCCCGCTCCTCGATGATCGACGGCTCTTTCTCGATCCGCTCATCCCCAAGCCTTGTTCTTATCGAAAAATCAGAACCTGTGAAGAACGGCGGGTCGATGTAGATCAGATTAACTTTTCCAGCCCAACCCTGCTTTATGAGCGAGGACATCACCAGTTTATTGTCGCCCCAGATGAGTAAATTTTTCCAGTCTTTCGGGTAGTTCTCAGGGTACTGATCCTCTGGAAAGAGCGGAGCATCATACCCGCCCTTGATTCTTGGCTTGTTCACGGTCTCTACGACCTGAAATGGGAGATTTGGCTTTTCGATGGGTATTCTCTCGCCTTTGTCAATCTTGTCGTATTTCTGATGCCAGATGAGTTCTACATACTTTTTGTTCTCAGCCATGTCCGTTATCTCCCTGATCCATAAGCCTACACCAATTATTCTTTTTCTCCCTTCATTCGTAAATCATTCGTTTGTACTGGTAGAACAATTGGATC
>CAZVSZ010000055.1:0-2956 GCA_964630095.1 uncultured Thermoplasmata archaeon
CTCGCCTTAATTATCCCTGGAAGAGTGGCAACATTGGCAACCTGCTCTGGAGCATTATCTCTCTTTATCTGCTCAATCATTCTTTGCGAGGCGAATATTATCCCTGGGACTCGCATTCCCTTCTTGTAATCCTTTGGTATTTTCCAGTGAAAATCATCAATTTTTCTCAATGGTCCATTCCACATTCAAATCACCGCACATAAAAATATGTTGTTCTATTTAAAACTAACTCAAATCCATGGGGGCATTGGTGGTGGCGGTACTCTCTTTTTAATTTTATTCTGAATATCTCCAAACCCCATGTAGAGAAGAATAGCACCTATGAAATTGATAAAGATTAAGAGAAATGCTCCAAGGGCAACTGTTGTATTTCTGTAATGCTCTCCGATTCTCCACAGAGCGATGGCAATTAATATAACTCCTATGAATCCGATTATGCTGAGAATAATCATAGGGTAAAGAAAATAAGAAGGAAGAGAAAAAATTGTTTGGGAAGTATTGAAAAATATTGAAAAACTGAAAAAGGAGGATGTTATGCCAATTATGGAGAGAATTATCCCGTATTTTCCTATCTCCACATTTCTCACAAATTTTTCAATTTTTAAAAATCCCTGATAAAGATAATAGAGATATATGAGTGTTCCCGCAATGGAAACTGCGATGATTCCTATTAAAAATCCTAAGAGTGAGTTATCAATTTTTGTTGAATTGAAACTCATATAGAGAAAAACTGCAACTGCAAATATTATTGAAAGAGAGAGAATAAGAACTAAAAAAATAAAATAGATGAGATATGCCCTTCTCAGGAATTCCACAGATTCTATCTCTTCTTTCTTCCTTTTTTCAAATTCAGTGGATAACATCCACACCAAACTGCTCTTTTAATTCCTGTGCAGTCACCTTACCAAGAATCTGCTTGCTCTTTACACCTGTTGCAACTACAAGCACTGATATTCTTCTCTCGTATGTTGGGTCAACTGCACAGCCCCATATTATCTTTGAACTCTTGGCAACTTTTTTATGCAATTCCTCAACTGCTCTCTCTGCCTCACTTATGGTCATATCTGGGCTACCAACAACATTAACTAAAATTCCTGTGGCGGATGATATATCCACCTCCAATAGCGGAGAATTTATTGCCTGTTCAATAGCCTCAAGAACTCTTTCCTCTCCCGCGCCTTCACTTTCTCCAAGACCAATCATTGCTACTCCGCCACCCTTCATAATTGTCTTTAAATCATTGAAATCAAGATTTACCAAGCCAGGCTTTGTTATCATTTCTGTAAGTCCCTTAATTGCACGCATTAAAACCTCGTCTGCAAACTTGAATGCCTGATTTAGCGGAAGCCTTGGAACTAATTCAAGAAGTTTATCATTTGGGATTGTTATAACTGTATCTGCAGTATCTCTTAACTTTTCAAGACCCCACTCCGCATTTTCCATTCTCACTCTCCCCTCCGCTTTGAATGGCATTGTGCATATAGCAATTGTTAATGCTCCCAATTCTTTTGCAATCTGCGTTATTACATGTGCACTTCCAGTTCCAGTTCCTCCTCCAAGACCACAGGTTATGAAAACCATATCCGCACCCTGTAAAATTTCTCTTATCTTATCCTCTGCTTCTCTGGCAGCCTCTGCGCCCAGCTGTGGTAATGCCCCTGCGCCAAGACCACGGGTCAATCTTTTACCAAGAAGAATCTTTCTCTGGGCTCTTATTGTTAAAAGATGCTGTGCATCGGTATTTGCTGCTATCAATTCAACAGAGCCATAAATTCCCTCTTCCATAATGCGGTTTATTGTATTGCTTCCTCCACCACCACATCCAATAATTTTTATATTTGTCTTCAAACTCTTTAGCACTTCTTCAAGTTCCTTATCTTCTTCGCTCCCTGCTACAGGAACATTCGGCATTTCTTCTTTAACTTCCGCCCTTGCAAGAGCTTCCTTAATTAGTGATTTCATCTTGACCACCTGTTAGTGTATGCAACTTGAAATATAAAAACTTTTATCCTCCATCATTCGTCTCTGAGAAATTTAATATAGTAAATAGATATCTAAAATTAATGTCAGATGATATGAAATGCTATGCAATAAAGGCGAAAATTCCAAGAAATCAGAAGGGATACTTTAAAAATTTCAAAAGAGAAATCATAAAAAAATGTCTAAGAGAGAAAATAACCTGTGTTGTAGAATTTATTGACGGAAGAATTATAATCTTCTCTGATTCGGATATAAGAGAACTGGCAATGAATATAAATGGTGTTTTAGATATTTTCTCGGTCGTAATTTACAAAGATTTAGAAAAACTAATTAAAGATATTACGATAATTCTTGAAAACTGTGATGATTTTGCAATAAAATCCAATAAAAAAGAGGTTGAGAAAAATATTGGGGGGATAATTGCAGAAAAACTTGGAAAGAAAGTTAATTTAAATAATCCAGATTGCACAGTGGAAGTTGAAAAAAGGGAAAAATACTATCTTTTGTTTGAATAAGGGGTGTCAGGCACACCGAGGTCGGTGCCCACATCTCGGCTCAATGACCATACAGTTCCTCGGCCCCGCTACCCTGCGAGCGCTGACGGTCCACAGTACTGCTGCTCCCTTCCGGGCCTGGCAGGGTTCCCATGGTAGAGTGCTACATAACTTCCCTCCGGAAGCATGGAGCACACCCACAGCCCCGCAGGACAGGACTTCAACGGTTCTGCATGGCTTGAAACCGGGACTGGATACCCCTTCCCCGGCAGTCGCTCCCGCCTATAGACGATTTCGGGTCGCAGGGGACGCCTAACCCCCCAGCCAAGCCTGACACCAAATCTTTAATTCCTTCCCATATTTTAGGTTTTCCCATGCAGATTAGATAAAACCACATTTTTAGAAGAATGAAATGCTTTGAAATCTTGGGCACTAAATCCCTTTTCCCTTCTTGGCTCCTATTCTAATTTTATAATGGGGCT
>CAZVSZ010000055.1:3056-8942 GCA_964630095.1 uncultured Thermoplasmata archaeon
GCTAAAACTAAATTCTGTATAATCCTTTCTTTTCTCATTTGGCAAAATTATAAATATAAAATCTCAATCTCCATCTGGTGTCTTAAAATGGTAAGAAAGCCTGCAAGAATGTATCACCAGTTATCCGGAAAAGCGTATACGAGACGGGAGTATATGGGAGGAGTCCCAAATCCAAAAATAGTGCATTTTGAAATGGGTAATATTGAAAATAAGGATAATTTCCCTGTGGAGTTAAGTCTAATTACTCAGGAGTCATGCCAGATTAGACATAATGCCCTTGAATCTGCGAGAATTATAGCAAACAAGTATCTCAGCAGGTTGGGAAGTTTTAATTATTTTCTGTGGATCAGGGTATATCCACATCATGTATTGAGAGAGCATAAGATGGCAACAGGAGCGGGGGCAGATAGAATCTCGTCTGGTATGAGTCTTGCATTTGGAAAGCCTGTGGGAACAGCAGCGAGAGTCAGGACAGGACAGATAATAATGTCGGCGAGAGTAAATCCTGAGAACATTGAAAAGGCAAAAAAAGCGCTGAGAGAAGCAGCCTACAAGATTCCAGCACCATGCAAAATCACAGTTACAAAGGGAGAAAAATATTTTAAATAATTTTTTTGGACGGTATTTCGTTCATAATCTCCTTTTCAAACATTGCCCTTTCTCTGCTATTTAAGGTGTTTAAATCTATTGGAATTAGAAGAATCCCCCTTCTTTCGCTAATCGCATCCTTTATATTCTGGATGAATCTCAAAACCTTGGTGAAATCGTTATTGGTTATCAGAGCCTCTATGCCATCTATTAAAACAACACCTCTCTCATTTCTCTTTAAAAATTCCTTTATTACAGCAAGAATCTTTGGCAAATCCCCGGGGGAGAGCGAGTATTTTTTTCCTATCATGCTTAACCAGTAAAATTCCGTGTTTTCTAATCTTTTTACAAGTTCAAAATTCTCAGGGTTTATTCTTGTTATACACAGTCCGTTATAGTTCTTATTTACTATCTGCTCAAATATGTTATAGGCTACATGAGGTTTCTCTTCATTGATATAATAGGAATTTCCAGCGTGAACTTCATAATCTGCTTTTTTCTTCTTCTTTCGTGGTGAATACCTTCTTATTATTTTCTCAATTTCCCCTCTTAATTCCGTGTCATCTTTTTTCAATGCTTTTTTTAAATCTTTCAGAATCTCAATCATTCTATACTCATATTCCATACTTAATAATAGATGTTTGGGTATAAAAAGATAACGATGGAAAAATTAATGAGAGACTATTCTAAATCCTCTTTCATCCACAAGAAGTGGATAGTAATCCGTGCTGTGCTTTACTCCTCTTATTTTTATTATTGATATATATCTCCCAAGGGTTCTACCAACTCTCTCCATGGATAGATGAATTATTCCATCAGCCAAAAATCCTTCAACATCATAACTCCCAAATTTCATTGAGTTGTATGTTGTCTCAGAGATCACAAAAGATGTTGCTCCAAGTTCTCTCATCATTTCAAACAGGAAGAAGAGCTGATTCCTCGGATTTTCAAGTTCTGCTATTGCATACAGGGCATTCAGAGAATCAAGAATGAGAATATCAATTTTTTTATCTCTTGCATATTCCCTTATCGGGGTTTCTATAGCCTTAACCCAGTCTACTTTTTCATAAGTTCCAGATTCCTTAACCATCTTCCTCACAAGACCCCAGTCAAAAACATTGAACTCACATCCCTTCGGCAATTTTTCAGTATCCATATTCAAACTAAGCATCTGCTTTATCAAACTATCCCTGCTCTGCTCAAGGGATACATAAACAACATTCCCCTTCTTATTTCTCTGCAGGTATCTATACGCCATATAGAAACTTAAACTTGATTTCATACTGCCGGTTGGTCCCGATACTAACACCACATGTCCCTTTGGAATTCCGCCTTCTATCTTTTCGTCTAATCCTTCCACATATGTTTTCAAATACATCATCTTCATCACCCTGCATATTCCTTTTCAATTATCTTTATCATATCCTGGTATATTTCATCGGCAATTTTCTTACCTGCAAATTTCTCAAGAGATTTTCTTATCTCTTTCAGGAGGAGTATATAATCTTCCTTACTTAAAATTTTTCCTTCAAAACCCAGTCTCTTCTTATGCAAATCTACTACTGTATGACTTAATCCATCAATCAATCTTTCCATCCTTTTTTCCAGTTCTTCCTCTATAATCCTTTCCAAGAGGTTCATTAGATGAGTAATGTTATTCCACCATATAAAAATTTTGGAAGATTTTGAGTTAAAAACTCTTTTATATAGTTAGCCCATGAGCGCATGTGAGTCTTCTAAGTGATTTGGAGGAAATAAAAAGGGCGGAGAAAAGGAAAACAAAAGGATTAATTAAAATCAAGAGAAATTTCTACAGTGAGATTATGGAAGAAATTGAAAATCTTAAGAAGAGAGAGAAGGAACTTTATGAAAATAGAAATTTTAAAGAGGCTTTAAAGCTGGAGGGGGATATTACAAAAATTGAAAAATCATTTGAAGAACTAATAAATTTGAGAATTAAGAAGATATTCCTTTCAACAATCTGGGAGAAGAAGGAGATGAAGGATCTGACACCGGAGGAAATTATACTTTATAATGATTTGAAAAATGCCATTGACCTTTTTATTGGAAGAATTTACGGACATGAAGAACCTATCTTGAAAAAGGAGAAGAACAAGGAAGAGAAAAAAACTGAAGAGGAGAAAGAGGAAGTTATCCTTGTTAGGGTTATTGCCCCCCATGCAATGTTCGCTCTTCCAAATAGGGATGTCTCACTGAGGAAGGAGGATGTTCTTCATCTACCAAAGAAAATTTACAATATACTCTCAAAGAAAGGAATTGTTGAGGAAATCAAACTATAAACCTTGGTTAAATTTAAATAAAATAGGGAATTTATAGATTTATGAAATTTGTTCCTGATACAAGCGTGATAGTGGATGGAAGATTTGTGGAATTCGTAAAATCAAATTTAAGCAAAGAGGATGAGATAATAATTCCTGAAGTTCTTGTTGGTGAGATTGAGCATCAGGCAAATAAATCTCTCTCTATAGGTTTTTCAGGCCTCAAAGAGTTGAAGAAATTGAGAGATATGTGCGAGAATAGAGGGATAAAACTGAGTTTCTGGGGTGAGAGGGCTGAAGTATGGCAGATAAGGTATGCAAGGGAGGGAGAAATTGATAACATAATAAGAAAATGCGCATTGGAGAACAATGCAATTTTAGTCACTGGAGACAGGATACAGAAGGATATTGCAAGAATAAAGGGGATAGATGTAAAATACATAGAGGCAAAAAAAGAGATAAAAATGAGGATTGAGGATTTTTTCACAAGTGATACTATGAGTGTTCACATAAAGCCAGAAGTGGGAGCGTATGCAAAAAGAGGCAAGCCCGGCAATTTCAATTTAGTTAAAATTGGAGATTTAAGCAGGGATGAAATTGAAATTATAGCAGATGACATTATTGAGAGGGCAAGAAGTGATGAGCATTCATTTATTGAACTTGATTTAAAGGGAGCAACAATAATTCAATTAAGAGAGTACAGAATTGCAATTACGAGGCCACCATTTTCAGATTCAATAGAAATCACGGCTGTGAGACCAATTGTAAAATTGAAATTAGAAGATTACAGAATAAGTGATAAATTGAAAAGGAGATTGGAGGAGAGGGCGGAGGGCATTTTGGTATCTGGCTCTCCAGGTGCGGGGAAGAGCACATTTGTTCAGGCATTAGCAGAATATTATGCCTCGCTAAATAAGATTGTGAAGACCATGGAGAAGCCCAGAGATCTGATTCTTGAGAAAATAATCACGCAGTATACTGCGCTGGAAGGAAGCATGGAAAAAACTGGAGATATTTTGCTACTTGTGAGGCCTGATTACACAGTATTTGATGAGATGAGAACAACCAATGATTTCAAGGTATTCATGGATTTGCGACTTGCTGGAGTGGGGATGGTTGGTGTTGTCCACGCCACTCGTGCCATAGATGCTGTTCAGAGATTCATAGGCAGGGTTGAATTAGGCGTGATTCCTCAAATTGTTGATACAGTCATCCATATATCAGCAGGAGAGATAAATCATGTTCTCACATTGAATTATGTTGTGAAAATCCCCTCTGGTATGCGGGAGGAGGATTTGGCAAGACCGGTGATTGAGGTTCGTAATCTTGAAGATGAGAAATTAGTGTACGAGATATACAGTTTTGGAGAGCAGATTGTCGTTGTGCCTGTTAAAGAGGAGAGAGGTGGGATATACAAACTTGCAGAGAAGAAAATGGAGGAAGAAATAAGAAATATGTTTCCTGGTATAGATGTGAAAGCAAAAATTGTGAGTGAGAACAGGGCGGTATTGCAGGTTAAGGAGTCATATATACCAAATATAATAGGAAAGAAGGGGAGAAAAGTAGCTGAGTTGGAGGAAATTTTCGGTTTATCAATTGATGTGGAGCCGATGAAGAGAGAGAAGATTGAAGAGAAAATTGAAGTGGAAGTTGAAATAAAAAAGAAGATAATTCGCCTGTATGCAGGAGATATTTTATCACACAGGAAAGTAACAGTATTCGCTGATTCCGAAAGATTATTTGATGCAACAGTATCGGGACAAGGATACATAAACCTGAGAAAGAGCACGGCAAACGGAAAGAAAATTATGAGAGCACTAAAGGAAGGAAGGATAATTCATGTGGAGCCTCTCTGATTCTCTAATAGCATTTCCAGGTAACTTTTTCTTATTAAATTTTTCAGGTTTAATTTCTCAGCAAATTCCATAACCTTTTTCTTGGATGGTTCATACTCTCCAATGCATTCAATTTCAATAAAATTACCTAAATTCTCAACATTATCCAGGGAGATTGTGATTTTTCCAATTTGATAATATTTTCTCTTTTTTCTAACAGAACCCGTTTTATGAAATCCCAATTTTTCAAGAATTTTTATTGTGTTTTCAATACTGTATATTTTTGCAGTAATCTCCTCTCTTGCCTTTGTCTCTCTATCAACTTTCCTGCCTTTATAGGTGAGTGTGTTATCGTTTCTTATTCTAAGTGCCTCATCGGTCTCTAAGAAATCCCTGCATGGATGATTGAAGTATATATCCTCCTCAACCACTTCTTTCAAAAGATTGGCATTTAATTTCTTTATTTTTTCTTCAATTTCCTCAACATCTTCAATTTTTGCCTTAATTTCAACTTCCATGGTGAGAAGATGGTAGGGAAGAATAAATAATTTTCTTATGTGCGGGGAGGAGAAACAACATACATAGCGATCTGTGAAAATGCGAGAAGAGGATTGCTAAAAGGGATGATGAAAAAAGCAAATTAGAAGGGGAAAAGAGAAATCTTTCAAAAGAATTGTTGGAGACTACATCTTCTCTCACTCATTTTCTTCAATGGTTGCTGGAGATGATAAGAACCCGCTGGAGGTTCTTAGTAAAGTCCTTGCTTACAACCTTTATATTTAATTACTTCCTTGTTCTTATTCCTCTTTTTCCATGTTTTTCAATGAATTCAACTCACCCTACACCACCAAAAATAAAATTAGGAAGATGTGAATTTAGAGTAGTTACAGAGAATTTCACAACTAAAAATATCTCTTACGATTATATAGACGCACAAAAGGATGAATGTGGGGGCTATATAATTCTTCATAACAGAAGTGAATATATAGAGGGTTCTTTATTATCACAATAGAGGGGTATAAAGAAACAATAATGGGTGATGTAGTATGAGAGAGTTTATGACCCACATCCTATGCTTCTCAATATCAGAGAAGCACAAACCTCTTCGCAAGAAATCGCACTTTAGTGCGGGAGGATGTCAATTAAATTTCAGTGAAATATTCTGTAAATTCTCTTTGCCTTCT
>CAZVSZ010000056.1:0-8870 GCA_964630095.1 uncultured Thermoplasmata archaeon
TAATAAGGGAGATAAGGAAATATGTGGATAAAATCACGCTTCTTGTAAGAGGAAAACCAATAATATCGGATGCAACATTAGAAGACGCAATTTATGTGGGAATAGATAGGGAGGTTGATGAGATAAAAACTACTGGAATATTTGCAGTTGGTGTTGATATGGATAGAGTTCCAGAGGAAATAAAAGATTTATTAATAAATGCAGATTTAATAATTGCCAAAGGCATGGGAAATTACGAATCTTTGAGTGAGAGTGAATTAAAACCCATTGCCTATCTTTTGAGAACAAAATGCAAACCTGTTGCAAGAGATATGGGACTTCCCAAGGACATTAATGTTGTGAAAGTCTATGAGTAATTGGGATAATATTTATATAGTTTTATTCATTTCTCTCTTCCTCAGGAGGGTTTAAAAATGAGAGGATTAAAAGCAAAGGGAAGTTTCGTAGGGAATGGTAAAGTGATAACGGGAGAACATAAGAATTCTACGAGGAAAATCTTAGTTATGTTAATACTCTTGAGTGTATTCATAACAAGCAGTGTGGTATTTGTGGCTCAGAGTCATCCCCTTCCATTGGGGAATTCCACAACTCTAAATTACAGATCAGTAAATACAGATATTGGAAAAGCATATAAACAGCCAACAGTATGTTATGGAGGATACTTCGTTGTGGCATATTACAATGACAGTGGATATCTCAATGTTACATCAATCAATCCAAGTACTGGAAATCAAGTTCAGGGGTTTCCCAAAACCATATCCACGGATGTGGATAAATACAGGAGAACTGCAATTGCATCTGATGGAGCCTATGGTTTGATTGTATGGAGATTGAATTCTAATCACTCATTATACGGACAATTTCTCAATGGCACTGGATTCCCAGATCCAACTAGACCGGCTTTTCAAATAAATGATTCCGCCACAACTGTTGGAAGCACGGATTTTGATGTTGTAGGTATCACGAATCAGGGAGCCTTTGTAGTCGTCTGGAGTGATTCCTCGTATCATAACCATTACCTGGTAATAAAAGATTCTTCCCCCGTACAAATGGGAAGTGTTGGAAGTATATCCTCTGATACAAACTCACACGCCAGAAATCAGATAGGATATGATCCAACCAGCGGCAATGTTATGGTGGTATGGAGAAGATACAACTCTTCTGGAATTTACAACATAACGGGTAGAGTATTTAGCGTAAATATAAATACTCTCTCACTTTCGCCTGCCACAGGTGATTTGACCATAGCCAGTGGAATGGCAGATAATACCTATTATGATTATCCCTCTATAGCAGGTGGAAACGGATATTTCTTTGTTGGATATACAGATGACAACAGCCCATACAATATTTCCGGAAGAATCATAGGAGCGAATGATGGTTCAATGACGCCAATATTCAAGATAGATTCAACAGGATCATATGGAAGAAGTTTCTTAGGGATTGCATACAACGGCACGGATTTTGTGGTCACATGGACAAACAGTAACTATGATATTGTGGCAAGAAATTATGACACGGGTGGAAATCCAACCACCAATGTGGTGACAATTGCAGGCACCAGTGATAATGAGGAAACGCAGGATGTTGCTTATGCCCCCTCTCAAAAGACCTATTACTTCGTATGGTACGATTATAGTAATAAGCATGATTACGGTTCCTTGTGGACAGAGAGCGAATACATCCCTGAGTTTACATGGATTTTACCAGTGATAAGCGTAGTTTTCGCAGGAGTATTCTTGCTGAGAAGAAAACACTAAACATTAAAATTTTCTTTTATTATTTTTAAGATTTCCTCAAGAATGAGATTGTTCAATTTTTCTCCAAGTTCTTTATTCGCCCCCTCTGGATTGCTGAATGTTGCGTAGGGCACAATTTCTCTGTAATCTCTAATAACCATGTATTTTCCATAATCCCTTTTCTCAAACTTATAATTTTTCTTGACAAGTTCCGGGCGGATTGCCATGACTCTTGATGTTTCAATTATACCCGCATGGGAGTCATTCTCAGGCACAAGTTTACCACGATACTGGTAGGCAATATAATAATCGGATAGAAGCATTATCTTCACATCACTTTTCTTCTTTATCTCCTCGCATGCAAGTCTCAGGGCAGCCATGTGATTCGTGCTTGCATGCCCAGAAAGAACCATTATCTTTTTTACCCCCTGTCTCACAATCTCAGTTAGAATATTGTAAACTAAATTTTTTATTGTATCAAATTTCAGTGATATCGTACCAGGAAAAGATGCTAAACTTCCAGTCCATCCATAGTGAACTGGAGGAAGAATTATGGCATTTATTCTCTTTGCAATTTCCTCTGCAAGATAGAGTGGTTGAAGCATATCTGTATTTAGAGGAAGATGATATCCATGGGCTTCAACACTCCCTACAGGCAATATAATCAATGGTTCCTCCTTCAGTATATTTTCAATCTCTGGATATGTGTATTCATCCCAGTACAATCTCCTGTGGGGCATTTACTTTCATCTCCTCCAATTCTATATTCTCATCTTCAATCCATGTTGTAAATCCGTGCTCCTTGCAGTAGTATATATTCAATTTCTCGTTGTATTCTGCTTTTTTTCCACAAATTTTGCATATCATTTTTCTCACCTCAAATTGGGCTAGGGCTAAAAGCCCTAGCAAGGTAAACCCATCCCTATATTATCTGAGAAGATTCATCCAGCGCTTCCATCAACTCCTCTTTCCACTTCTTATGGTACTCAAATTTCTTAATCTTAAGCCATAAATTCAGGGATTCGCTGATAACATGCTCCCTATCCAGAGCATATCCCTTATCTATGAACATATCAACTTGCGATAGAATATTTTTTGGAATTCTAATATTTATCCTCACCCTCTGCCATTCCTCTTCCTTGCTCTTCACATATTCTTCAAGTAAATATCTTATTAAATCTGATACCGTCTTACCCTCCCTTTCGCATAAATCTTCAACACGAATTTTCAGTTCTTCAGGAACTCTTGCAGCAACTATCATACCAATCATCGTTTAACATTTGTTTAACAAATAACATCATGGTTTATTCTTATATTTTTCTTTTGGTAACGAGATTGGTAAAAATTGATTTGTGAAAAATTCTGTAAACAGGTTTTTTCTTGCAAGGAAAAATTTTTAATAATTTACAGTATTCACAAAATTGTGAAAGTTAAGGATGATATGAGGGAGATTAGAGAAGCGATGGCAAAAATATTCATGCGATTGGGAATAAGAGATGTGGATGCAAATGTTCTTGCAGAGATTCTCATTTTGGATAGGGAAATGAGTGTGAATGAATTATCGGAGATTCTTGAATATAGCATATCAGGAATTACATCATCTTTACATCGCCTGATGAGAATGCATCTTGTCATACGCAATAAAATCGGAAAAAAATATGTGTATAAGACGGATAGTAATATACTATCCACTTTATTGCATTTGATAGAGGATATTCAGAGGCATGAAATACCTGCTCTAATGAGGGAAGTAAAGAAAAAATTATTGAAGAACGGGAATGATAAAATAAAAAAATTGAAAGAGAAAGTTGAGAGGGCAAACGAGTATCTTGCCATGATGGTGAATATCATTGGAGAATATGCGGAGGGATAAAATGAGAATAGTTCTAACTTCTGATGAAACTCTTACGAGCACATTTCGCCATATACCCCTTCTTGATTTCTTACCCTGCGCTCCTGTTGAGCGTGTTCCAAAATTAGTATACAAAATACTTGATACTCAACTTCCAGATGATAATGGCAAACTGATTTTTGCACCCTACGCTATAAGGAAAGTTGAGGCAGCATTATTAAATCAGGGATATAAGAGAAAGGATATTGTTGTATCTCACCCTAAGAAGATTGAGAAATTCATAGATGAAAATACAAAAATAGTTGGAGTAAACACCATGGATCCTTATGGTCTTGGACCAGTAACAATGATGTTTACAGACGGTGGAAAATTGACATCATATTCTAAATACAAATTCATATCTCTGATGAGAAGAATAAGGGATTACAGAGAGAAGAAAAATTACAAATTCAAGATTGTGGTTGGAGGACAAGCCGGATGGCAATTCCAGTTAAGAGAGAATATCACAGAAGAGTTAAAGATTGACCATATTGTTTGTGGTGAAACAGAGCATGTCATAGGTGATGTTTTCAGAGATATTGAATCTGGAAGCGCCGAGAAATATATATGTATAAGCACCTGGCCAAAGGTTGAGCAAATTCCAGATATTGTTGCACCATCTTACAAAGGGATGGTTGAAGTTATGCGTGGCTGTGGTCGTGGATGCCGTTTCTGCTCTCCAAATTTGAGAACTGCAAGATTTTATCCCATAGAGAAAATAATAGGAGAAATTGAACTCAATGTTAAAGCAGGACAGAAAAGTGCATGGCTCCACAGTGAGGATATTTTCAATTATATGGTTGAAGATAGAAAAAATTTTCATCCTAACCAAGATGCCGTAATAAATCTTTTTGAAGAAGTTCTGAAAAGAGTTGAATTTGCCAATCCCACCCATGGAACAGCAGCAGGTGGCCTTGCAGCACCAAGAATTTTAAAAAGAGTTGCAGAATTGAATCATGCAAATTTAAATAAATGGGTCGGAATTCAGGTTGGATTTGAAACCGCATCGCCTGAATTAATAAAGAAGATTGCAAATAATAAAATGAAGCCTTTTAGTGCGGATGAATGGCCCTGGGTTCTTCTTAACGGAACTTATGCATTTAACAAATTTTTCTGGTTTCCCGCATACACGACAATTATTGGACTTCCATGGGAAACTGATGATGATGAAATTGATACTGCAAGATTAATTATTACCATGGAGAAAAAACTGCACGAGAAATTAGGAGAAAAAGCACATTTCACAGTCACACCTCTAGCCTTTGTACCAATGGGAGCTCTTAAAGACAAGGAGTTTTTTGATGTTACAAGCCAGTTAACTCCGGGGAGAATCCTTCACATTTATCACGCATGGAGACATCTTGCATGGGAAGTGGACCATGGATTAAGAAGGGTTACAAAGGGAAATCCATCCTTCTTGATATTTTCGCCACTTGCAAAATTCGGCTCTAAACTTCTTGTGCATAGCATAAGAAAATGGGCTATTCACCAGGGAATTGATGTTGATAAGCCCCTAAAACCAATGGACTTGCGGATTGAGGAGATTGATGTGAATTAACTTTTTATTCTTCCCTGCCATGGGGAATTATGGAAGGTTACAACAAATTAGAATGGGCAAAATTGCGGATGGGAGTAATGGAAGAGATAAGAAATAGATTTTTGAAAGAGAAGCCATTTAAGGGATTAAAAATAGGAATGGCTCTTCATGTTGAGGCGAAGACGGGAATTCTTGCATTAACTCTTAGAGATGGCGGTGCAAAAGTTCGCCTTGCATCCTGCAATCCTCTTAGCACGGATGATTCTGTTGTAGATGCCTTGAAAGAATTGAAGATGGAAGTATATGCAAAAAAAGGTGAGAATCGTGAGGAATACTACGAAAATATCCATAAAGTTCTTGAAATTGAGCCAGATATAATCATAGATGATGGTGGTGATCTGACAACTCTCCTGCATACTGAATATTCTCACATACCAATTCTTGGAGGAAACGAGGAAACTACCACTGGCGTTTTGAGGCTCAAGGTCATGGAGAAAAATGGAATTCTCCGCTTTCCGATGTTTGATGTTAATGATGCAAGAATGAAACATCTTTTTGACAATCGCTATGGAACCGGGCAAAGTACCTTAGATGGTATAATGAGTGCAACAAATTTGGCAATAGCGGGTAAAACAGTTGTTGTAGCAGGTTATGGCTGGTGCAGTCGTGGTATAGCAATGAGAATGCGTGGTATGGGTGCGGATGTAATTGTGACGGAAGTTGATCCAATTAAAGCAATTGAAGCAAGAATGGATGGCTTTCGTGTAATGAAGATGCTTAATGCTGTGAGGGAGGCGGATATTGTAGTAACAGCGACTGGAATGAAAAATGTGATAAGAGAGGAGCATTTGAAGAATGCAAAGGATGGCTGTATATTTGCCAATTCAGGACATTTTGACAATGAGATTTCAAAAAGTGATTTGGAAAAGTTGGCAAGGGGGAAGAGGAAGATAAGGAAATTCGTGGAGGAGTATGATTTGGGAAATAAAAAATTGTATCTTCTTGGGGATGGGAGATTAATCAATCTAGTGGCAGGGCAGGGGCATCCTGTGGAAATAATGGATATGAGTTTCTCAATTCAGGCATTGACAGCGGAATATATAGCGAAAAATTATGAAAAATTAGAAAGAAAAGTATATCCAGTGCCAGATGATATTGATTATGAAGTTGCAAGATTGAAATTAAAGGTAATGGGGATTGAGATTGATGAATTAACTGAGGAGCAGAAAAAATATTTAGAAGAATGGAAGGAGGGAACATGATAAGGAGGGTTAATTCTGAGGGAACTTAATAGAAATTTTTTATTTATTTACATTCCTCTTATTTTTATTGGATGTGGCATAGCACTGTTTCGCATGATTCTTCTTTTGTTTCTCTGGTACTCATACAATTCTGCATTTGTTATATCTTTATTCTATATCCCAATTTTTGTAATTCCCCCTATTATATCCCCAATTGTTGGAACCCATGTGGATAAATTCTCAAAAAAGAAAACAGGATTTATATCTATCCTTCTCTCTCTAATTTCTCTTGTCCCCCTTTTCTTTTTCTTTGATATCTATGCAATTTTTATAATATTCATAATCCTGATAATATTTGAGACTTATTTCAATTTAAATTACACAGTGGCAATGAAAATTATTGTTGGAGAGAAGAGGCTAATTTACGCAAACAATCTTTTTATCACCTCTGCAGGAATAACAAATTTTGTTGGCTATATTGCCGGTGCATTTTTATATTCTTACATACCTTTTACTGAGATTATATTTTTAATTTTTATATTTTATCTTATTTCCCTAATCATCTGGATGAATGTTAGAATTAAAGAGAAAAAAGAAGGAAGAAAAGATAAAATTAAATATTCTGAAATTTTCGGATTTTTGAGAAAGAATAAAAATTTATTTAATCTAATAATTCTCTATGATTTTTTGGTTTTATTCACAATAATCATAATATCTCCTGCCTATGTCCCATATTGCTTTAATCTTCTTAGAATGTCAAAGGAATTATATGGAGAATTTAATGGGATAACTACACTTTTCTTGGTTTTTGTCCCATTAATTCTATACAAATTCATAAAATCTGAGAATACGGAAAAATATGCAGTCACATCAATATTATATGAGGGGATTATAACAATATCCATTGCATTCATACCATTCTTAAATATCGGTAATATTTATAAAATAGTAATCCTTATTATATTTTCTCTTTTGATGAGTTTTCCATCCACACTTGAATATTCAAGTTATTCCACAATATTTCAGAAAAATATACCAAATAAAATTCTTGGAAGAGTTTACTCTGTAAGGAGCATGATAAGAGGACTGGTAAATGGATTAGGCCTTATTGCTGCTGGGTATTTTACTGATATTCTTGGCCCGATTCCACTTATTTTACTCTCCGGAGTAATTCTTCTTTTAATTGTCCCATTTGCAAGAAGGATAATAAAAAATATTAAGAACTCTGGAGATATTGGTGTTAAATATGCAAAACAGTAAAAATGAAGATTGCTGGGAAATCATTAAAAAATACAAGAGATTTTTTAGAATGGGAGCAAGCATTGCTGTTATAATAATAATCCTATTGATATTCACATCAATCGTAGTTGTAACAGAGTTGACAAAGAAGCCAATTTATTCTATTCTTGGTTTGCCTGTTTCCTGTTTCACTTCTCTCATTCTTCTTTTTGCATTGTTGATTGTCATATATATGGTGGACCGAAAAAGCACGGTGAGGAAGTATATTGAAGGTGTGGTAAAATGCATAGATGAATATTTTTTAGAGGGGAAAAAAGAATTTGAGAATTTGGAGACTGGAAAAGGCTCTGCAATTATAGAGTACAGGAATATCAACTGGCTCATAATACCGCAGGTTAACAGTTTTATAGTTCTGAAGTATCAAAAGGAGAAAATTCTCCCATTTATAGTTGGAATCCAGACAATTTTAAAATTGAAAAGAAAGGGAGAGGAAATAGTGATGGATAGAGACTTGAGATTTTTTCAATCAAGGACGTACACAACTAAGAAATACAGAGGAAAACTCATCTGGGGAAATGATGAAAGAATGGTTAAATTATCAAAAAACATAGTGGATTATCTGGTTAAGAATTTTCTAAGGGATAAGGTGCAGGGAATCAATACCGGAATTTTAAACGATAATAATTTTCTGATCTTCAACATAGTTATCCCTGAGAGCAGGAGAGAATTTGAATTAATACTCAATGGACTGGCAGATATAGTTGGTATGATTGAAAATTATGAGAATCAGTAAGTTGTAATCATCTCAAGTGCCCCCTTCCTTCTTGCAAGATAATCCATGGAGAAGTATAGAGCAAGGGATAGCGTGATGAAATATGCCGTTGTTATGCCAAGGAGCACAGCAAATACGAGAAGAAGATAGTTGAATCTGTATGGTATTTTCAAAAATATTCCCAGAACCAAGAGTAGAATTACGGGAAAGAGAGATAGGAGAAATCGTGTAGCAGACCTTCCCACCAAATAAACATAGTAGGAGGAAGGGGAGATAAATATGTATTTTAGAGTTTGATAGTGCTCTCTGTCCTCCTGAACGAGCCAGCCAATGTCCATCATAACCTGCCCTAAAATATCCTCCATATATTCCTTGTTTCTATTGCAAGCACAGAGCCACATGCAATTTCAATATCTAATTATTTTCCTCAAGATGCAATTGTCTTAAGATA
>CAZVSZ010000057.1:0-8578 GCA_964630095.1 uncultured Thermoplasmata archaeon
GCACCGTGGGCATCAATATCCCATCCTGAAATAATATACGGATCATTTTGCGTTCCACTTCCTCCCACAACTCCATGCGACGAATCAAAATCTGTATCGTTGTTTATCCTTATCACTCCATGCAATGTGAAACCTTTCACTCCTCCATCGCCTATCTTCTTCATCACATTTCCCTTTACATTGCCACTTCCAAATCCTACCGCTATGTAACTGAATAGTAGCATCACTAAAATTCCTACTACCATATATCGCTTATTCATAGAGAAAGATATGGTATCGTTAAATATAAAAATTTCTTTGGGGTTGTTATGTGTGGTTATTTTCTCTATTTCTCACTTTAAAACAAGGCGAGGCGAAATTTGGAGTTTTAGTGTGGAACTCTATGTTATATGGTAAATCTCTGTGAAATAACTTCCGTATTCAATCCATAATAGAGGAAATTCTCCGATAGTTTTATATAGAAGAAATATTTTACGCTATTGAGGTGATTTAAATGATGGGCGGACAGGTTCCGATACTTGTGCTTAAAGAGGGCACAGAGAGAGAAAGCGGAAGAGGCGCACATAAAAAGAACATAGAAGTTGCAAAGGCGATTGCAGATGCGGTTCGTACAACTCTCGGTCCAAAGGGAATGGACAAGATGCTTGTTGATTCTCTTGGAGATATCGTAATTACGAACGATGGGGCAACAATTCTAAAGGAGATTGATGTTGACCATCCTGTTGGAAAGATGATGGTTGAAGTTGCAAAAAGTCAGGATAGTGAAGTTGGAGATGGAACAACAACAGCTGTGGTTCTTGCTGGAGAACTTTTGAAGATGGCTGAGGAATTACTTGACCATAATGTTCATCCAACTATTGTGACAAATGGATACAGGCTTGCCTCAGAGAAGGCACTGGAAATTCTTCCTTCGCTTGGGGTAAAAGTTGACAGTGATGAAATCCTCAGGGATATAGCAATAACAGCAATGACAGGAAAGAATGTTGGTGAGGCAAAAGATTATCTGGCTGATATTGCAGTTAAGGCTGTTAAAGCAGTAGCGGAGAAGAAGAATAAAAAGGTATATGTGGATACGGATAACATAAAGGTTGAAAAGAAGCAGGGTGGAGGAATTACGGACACTGAACTAATAGATGGAATTGTTCTTGATAAAGAGAAGGTGCATCCAAGAATGCCAAAAGTGGTCAAAAATGCAAAGATTGCCTTAATAAATACTGGTTTTGAAGTAAAGAAAACAGAGATTGGTGCAAAGATTCAGATTAACGATCCTTCTCAAATTCAGGCATTTTTAGATGAGGAGGAGAAAGAAGTAAAGAAGATGGTTGAGAAAATTAAAGATGTGGGCGCAAATGTAGTTTTGTGCCAGAAAGCAATAGACGACCTTGCACAGCATTATATGGCAAAATATGGAATATATGGAGTGAGGAGAATAAAGAAGAGTGATATGGAAAAACTGGCAAAGGCAACTGGAGGAAAGATAATAACCAATTTAGATGATTTGAGCAAGGATGACCTTGGATATGCAAAGATTGTTGAAGAGAGAAAAATAGGAGAAGACCACATGACCTTTGTAATGGGGTGCAAGAATCCAAAGAGCGTGAGTATATTGATTCGTGGAGGAACAGAGCATGTTGTTGATGAAGTTGAACGTGCCCTGCACGATGCTTTGAAAGTGGTAGGAGTTGCAATGGAAGATGGATATGCTACAGCCGGTGGTGGTGCAGCGGAGATTGAACTGGCATTAAAACTTAGAGAATTTGCACCCAGCGTTGGTGGAAGAGAGCAACTTGCAATTGAGAAATTTGCAGATGCGCTTGAAATAGTGCCAAGGACTCTGGCAGAGAATGCAGGAATGGATGCCATTGAAATCTTAATGATGTTGAAGGCAGAGCATCAAAAGGGTAACAAGAATGCAGGTGTGAATGTAATTAAGGGAAGGATATCAGAGATGATTAAGGAGAAAGTGATAGAACCACTGAGAGTTAAAAAACAGGCAATAGAGAGTGCAACAGAAGCAGCCACGATGATACTCCGCATAGATGATGTTATAGCATCAAAGAAGAGTGAGAAACCACCAATGCCTCAGGGTGGAGGCGGATATCCGGGCGGTATGCCCGGTGGTATGGGAGGAATGTACTAAATTTTCCCCACATTTTTTATTTTAATTTTTCTTCCTGAAAGCCCGAACCATATACCCGCCTGTTGTCCGAGTACGATAGCACCGAAGCAAAGCGGAGAGTTTGGCTCGGTGGCATCATTTTATTCCTTTCATTAATTCTTCTAATTTATTCAATGCGGCATGCTTACTTTGCCCTGAAATTCTTCTTCTATAAGAATGTCCTTCACGAAAGATTTGAAGAAAGCATTCCAATTGCAAAGAAAAAGGATAATGAATAAAAATGTAACACTCCACACCCTGAGGCTTTCTTTTGCCACGCATCTTTTAGAAGGCGAATATAAGATTTATACAGCAGTTGTTGGGACATAAATATCTGAACACAACGCAGATTTACACTTGCAAAACTCATATAGGAATCATCTTTTTATACCCTTGTTTTATTTCCTATATATGCTTCTCATAAAGAATGCATCTCAACTTTTGACCCTTAAAGGGGGGATAAGAAAAGAAAATTACGAGATTGAAACCATTGAGAATGGGGCAATTCTTATTGATGGAGAGAAGATTGTGGATGTAGGAGAAACAAGAGAATTGAAATCTTCTGGAGATGAAGAAATAGATGCTTCTAACAAAGTTGTTCTTCCGGGGTTTGTTGACCCGCACACACATCTAATTTTCTCAGGAACGAGGGAAGATGAGTTGTATCTGAAATTGAGAGGATATTCTTATCTTGATATCCTGAAGATGGGAGGGGGAATATTAAAAACTGTGAGAGCAACGAGAAATGCAAGCAAAGAGAATTTAAAAGAAGAAGCGAGAAAAAGATTAGATTATATGCTTGAAAACGGAACTACAACTGCGGAGGCAAAGAGTGGTTATGGATTAGATTTTGAGAATGAGAAAAAAATTCTTGAAGTAATAAATGAGATTGAGCATCCTGTTGAATTAGTTCCAACATTCCTTGGTGCCCATGCATTACCTCCAGAATTCAAAAAAAGAGGAGAATACATAGAATATATGAAAAGCATAATTCCAAAGATAAGAAACATGGCGGAATTTATAGATATATTTTGCGAGAAAGGAGTATTCAGTGCGGAGGAATCAAAAGAATATTTAATGGAAGGGAAAAAATATGGATTGACTCCAAAAATTCATGCTGATGAAATATGTGATATTGGTTGCACTAAAATTGCTGTGGATATGGGTGCAATATCTGCAGATCATCTCGTGAAAACGAGTGATGAGAGCATAGAATATATGAGAAAAAAGAATATAATTGCAGTTCTTCTTCCTGCAACTCCCTACATGCTTCTCAGCAAGGAATATGCAAGGGCAAGGAAATTTATAGAAGAGGGTATACCTGTTGCCCTCGCTACTGATCTGAATCCAAACTGCTATAATGAGAGTATGCAGATTGTCATTTCTCTTGCAATAACCCAGATGAAGATGAGCATTGAAGAGGCGATAATAGCGAGCACGATAAATGCTGCAGGTGCAATTAGAAGAGAGAAAAAAGTAGGTTCAATAGAGAAGGGAAAGCAGGCGGATATAATAATAATGGATGCAAAGAATTACAGGCAAATTGGCTATCACTTTGGAGTGAATCTTGTGGAAAAAGTTATAAAAAAGGGTAAAATTGCATGGCATAAGTGATAGAATGTACTACATCAGGAGATTTAAGGAGGAGGATATTTACGATGTATATAGAATTGCAAGTGAGAATCTCAAGGAGAAATACACTATGGAACTGATTATGGATATTTATCATCTCTGGAGCAACGGCTTTTTTGTTGCATATTCATCCCAAATTGCGGGGTTCATCTGTGGGAATAAAGATAAGAAAACTGCAAGAATTCTCATGCTTGCGGTGGATAAAAATCACAGAAGGATGGGGATAGGAACATCTTTACTAAATAGATTTATTGTAGAATGCAGAAAGGAGGGGTTAATGTCCATTCGCTTAGAAGTGAGAACGGATAATACTGAAGCTATTGAGTTCTATCAAAAACGCAATTTTCAGATAATTTCCATTATTCCAAATTATTATACCAACGGAGATTCCGCTTATATTATGTGGAGAACTATTTAAAAAACGCTTATTTTTCCCTCTAACAGCATATCAGTTATCTTATGGATGTTGGAAAGCCAGTTATCAGCAATTCCTTCAAATTCTTTTCTGTATTTTTCTATATTCACGCTGTGTGATGGAATCAATTGAATACTTGCAACCTGAGGTTCGTCAACGGGCTTTCCAATCTGAGAAACTATTCTAACATGCGCTTCTCTTATATCCCCGCCGCTATCTTTTATAATATCATCAGCAATCTTGAATGCAAGAATATTGTATAATTTTCCAACATGCGTGACTGGATTCTTTCCAGCAGAGGCTTCCATGCTCATCGGGCGATAAGGCGTGATAAGGCCATTCACACGATTTCCCCTTCCCACAGAACCATCATCACCATTCTCCATTGACAATCCAGTTACAGTTAAATAGTAAACATTTTCCTCTGGAATATCACCGGTATTTATGAAATATTCAACTTCTTTATCTGTTACCTTTGATATATAATTTTTAAGCAAATCATGCAGTTCTTCTTTAACACTCATATAGTGGTCTTTATCAGGAGTATGCTTTCCCACAAACGCCACAGCCACAGTTACATTTATCTTATCTCCGTTTCTAAATCCCATAACCTTTACATCCTCCCCCAATTCGGGTAGTTTTTTCTTCAATTCACCGTTTATGTATCTTTCCGTGTAATAAACGACCTTCTCGGTATCACTCATTGGTGCATAACCCACACCGAAGGAGGTATCGTTCGCCAGGAATTTTTGAGTATTATATAAACCCCTTAAATCAATAGAGCCCTGGCCAATCATGCAATCAATTATTACATCCTCCTCAATATCAAGATTCCTGTAATTCTTTTTAAGGAACTCTGCGGCTGCTTTCTTGGCAATGGTTCTATATGGGATTCTTTCTCCATTGACCCTCGTTGTAGCCCTTCCAGAGAGAAGAATATATATTGGCTCCAAAACCTGCCCCCCACCAAACTCAGGCTCTGCCTGACCACCAACAACTTCCGCTTGGTCAGTATTGTGATGCAGTATTCTCCCATAATTTCTCAGATAATATTTTGATAATTCCCTGCTTATTGATTCCGCAATTCCATCTGCAACGCTATCCGGATGCCCTATTCCCTTTCTCTCTACAATTTCAACTTCCCTATCTTCAACGGGGGTGAAATTTATTTCTTCAACTACAATGTTCCTTTTCATAGTTCTTGTATTTATCTCAATACTAAAAATTTTTTGTAGTTAATACAACTACAAATTAAATATTAGCATGGCATCTCCAAGACTGTAAAATCTGTATTTTTTCTCAATTGCAACTCTGTACGCGTTCATAATTCTATTGTAGCCACCAAATGCTGTTGTGAGCATTATTAACGATGATTTTGGAACATGGAAATTTGTAATTAAAGCATCAATTCCTGACTGAAATTCATAGCCTGGATAGATAAACAGATTTGTAAATCCCCGGGATGGATATACCCTACCATTTCTTGATGAACTCTCCAGAGCACGGGTAACTGTTGTGCCAACAGCAAATAATCTTCCATTCCGATTATTAATCATATCTGCTACATTTTCTGACACAATGTAGTATTCCTCCTCCATCCTATGCTCTCTTATATCTTCAGATTTCACAGGCTTGAATGTTCCATAACTCACATGAAGCGTGATATAACCAATCTTCACTCCTTTCTTTCTTATTTTCTCCAATAATTCTTTGGTGAAATGCAATCCTGCGGTAGGTGCTGCAACTGCACCTTCTCTGCGGGCAAATACTGTCTGGTATTTTTCTGGCTCTACCTTCTTTTTTATATATGGGGGTAATGGAATCTCACCTTTTTCCCTTGCAAACTTCATTATATCTCCTGAGAATTCAATATTGCAAATTCCCTCATTCTTATCCATTACTATACCTTCAATTTTATCAAAGAGCAATTTTGTCCCGATTTTTATTCTCTTTCCCTTCACAAGACAGCGATAAGAATTATCTTCTATTTTTTCAAGAATAAGAATTTCAATTTTTCCTCCAGTTTCCTTTTTCCCTCTCACCCTTGCCCTGATTACACGGGTATCGTTCATAATTAAAATATCCCCATTTTCAAGATACTCGGGGAGTTCATAGAAGAAACGGTGCTCTATCCCATCATTAAGAACCATCAATCTCGCACTATCTCTAGGCTCCGCTGGCTCTTGAGCGATTAATTCCTGAGGGAGTTTGAAATCGTAGTTGTGGAGGGAATACATATCCCTACCTTATTTCATAAGGGTAAATTAATTTTGCCTCCTTCTCCTTACCACTATCAGGGCAATTCCAAAGATCGCCATTAACAGGTACGACAGTTGGAATTCGGGTATGTAGGGAGAACTTGCGAGTGGATTACTGTCCTGCGCTCCAACTCCACCATCTATTGTGTAGGGATTGTCCACTATTCCATCCCCATCGTTATCTGGTGTTGTCCAGTCGCTCCAGTAATTTCCATAGCCATGCGGATTGCCGCTTGTGTTCCATCTATTACCCGTGTAATCATCCCACGCCTGAACATGCGAAGAATCGTAATTGTCTGTGGCGCCGTTGTTGTATTTTAGAGTATTGTTGTAAAGGAGATTTTCTGTTGTGCCGTTTAAGTATATTCCGTAACTTGATGAATTCTCCACGAGATTTCCAACCACAGTATTCCATCCAAGATGGCTCGTCCCCCCATATATCCCCACTCCATACCTGTGCGAGTTTTTTATGGTGTTATTCATTATCACCGAATCGTTAATTCCCAACAGATCCAAACCGTAGGAATTATCTATGTAATTGTATGCAATATGCGCATTTTCCTGATACTGCATGTAAATTCCCTCATTTGCACATCCCACCATGCTGTTGTTCTCCACCCGCATATTATTTGAATGGGCTGCGTAAATTCCATAACTGCTAACATCTATAATTGTGTTATTGGTTATTGTGGTATTATCGTCAAAGCCGTTTAGCCATATGGCCGCACCACCGTGAGCGAAATACGATTTGTTTATGACAATATTCAAAGCGTACCAGAACTTGGTAAGGTACTGTGTCATGTTCTCAAATCTGGAGTTTTCAATGATGGTGTACTGATTCTTGTAGAAGTAGTCATTGTAAATTGAGAAGCCGTAGTAATCATTTAAAAGTCGGAGATTGTAAATAGATACCCTGTATGAATGATAAAAATACATACCGTTGGAATTGCAATGGGTTACCGTAACATTTGAGAAGATTATGTCATTCACCTGATAAATATAAATCCCCGAGGATAAACTTCCTGTCACGGAAGAATTCTCAACGGTGAAGTTATCTGAAAAGCCAAAATAAAACGCAAAAGAACCCGTATCACCAGCGCTTATGTTTCTCATCCAAATGTTGTGGGAGAGAGTAAGAAGGAAGGATATGGATGTATGATTTATCTCCATATCATTAATAATTGCGTTTGACACATTGATAAGTATCAGCTCACCCACATTGCCAGAGGGGGACAAAGAGGCATTATTAAGATTCATACTGAGATAATAATAAATGGGGTCATCATTCACTGTGTTATTCAGAGGAATGGTATGATTGTAATGCTCTTCCGAGTAACCCTCCATGGCTACACTGCAACCGTACATTTTGTTGCTCCAGAGGGTGGCGTAAGGGGAATAGGAAAGATCAATGGCTGCGTTTCTGAATCCTATTATTGTATTGTTTATGATGCGAGAATAATCAAAGGAGTAGAAATATATGCCTGTTGCATGGGGGTTCGTGGTGTAGAGATAGTTATCCCTTACAACAACATCTGAGCCGATACCTTCAATGCGTATACCGTAACTGCTTGAAGTCATCGTATTATTTTCTATCCTGTTGTTCTTAACTAATATATGAAAAGAGCCCGCAACATATATCCCGTAATACTCACTCTCGTGAATATAAACATTCTCAATCGTGAGATTTTGCGAGTTTACAAAAGATATTGCTGCACCATCGCCACTACTGCTTATGGGACCACTCACATTGTATATCTCACTGTTTCTTATAATCACATATAGGGTTGTGTTGCCTAGGTATATACCATTTCTTGCCGTGCCAACATCTATTTGATAATTTTCAATCACATAAGGATTCAATTCAGTTCCATCTCCAGTCCAGCCATTATTCGCTGCCTGTGCTTGAAGGTCAGTATCATTATTAATCCGTATAGGTGAATCTGCCTTCACACCATTTCCATAACTTATTCGACTGTTTCTCCCTTCCCCATGAAAAAGGAGAGCCATACTTGTCATACTCACCATAAGCACAACAATAATCAGAATTACAATATTTTTTTTCATATTATCACAGTAAACATAATAGATAATAATTTATATAGTTTTCTATGATTT